>JAPVXR010000003.1:300000-436588 GCA_027214385.1 Cryomorphaceae bacterium 1068
CGAGATTTTCAATGGAGATTACAATTTCACACTTAAAAGCCTGATTAGTAAAAGATTTAATTTGAGAGCTGGTGGAACTATCGGTTGGTATGGTGATCCTTATAATGCCGATTTGGATTTGTCGGCAGTGTACGCCATTCGAACTCCTCTTCAACCCATTATGATTGAAGATCAAAACATTTATCGTTCTCGAGAACTGGTAAATGTTTCGATGGCTCTTACAGGTAAGCTTCTTACGCCTTCCATCGGTTTTGAAATAGAATTACCTCAAGCAACTGAGAATGAGCGGACGCAGTTGGCAAGTGCTGTGAGTACCGTTAACCAGTTGAATCAGCAAGTATTCTCGCTTTTGATTCTAAACAAGTTTATCCCCATAGCAGCTCAAGATCAGGCAGGAACAGGAGTTGTTTCAGGTGTAGCTGCTTTTACCAATACAAGTACATCTGAATTTATCAGCAATCAATTGAGCGGATGGCTGAGCGAGATTAGCAACGAATTTGATATAGGATTGAACTATCGTTCAGGCGATGTTATTACCAATCAAGAAATTGCCGTGGCCTTGAGCACTCAACTTTTTGATGAACGACTTTTGGTCAGCGGGAGTTTTGGCGTTACCCAAGCCACCGACGCTCAAATATCCCAAGGTCAAAGCGGAATACTAGGAGACTTCCTGCTTGAATACATGCTAACAAAGGATGGAAAAATCAGACTAAAAGTATTCAACGAAACCAATCCGTACGAAGTCTTCTCAACTTCTACCTCTATGTACACCCAAGGAGTCGGTTTAATTTATCAAGAAGACTTTGATACCATTGATGAATTCTTCCGAAAAGTAGGGGAGTTGTTCAAAGACGATAAAGCTGAGGAGGTTCCTTAAATCATTTGATAAATCTAACTCAGGACTGAACAAGATGTGCTGACTTTTCTAGAAAGCCTTTTAACTCTTCTTCTTTTTGAGTTCCGATGACGAATTTGCGACCATCCTTCATTTTGACTGCCATTCCGTAGTCTCCACCCGTTGAATAAACTGTACCGTACTTCGAGCTGTGCTTGATTCCCCAGCCGCCCTCGGTTCCGTACTCTAAGACTTTGGCAGATTCAACATTGGTCCATTTGAAAGACTTTTTTAAAAAAGGAACAAAATGGAAGCTGATACTCTCACTATCAATTGTTGTATCTAAACGAAGGATTCCAAATAGAACGGGAAAAGTGTACATGGAAACTGCGAAAACTATCAATCCGGTATCGGACATTGGGTTGTCGCCAAAAGGTTCTCCTCTATAAAGCTGCTGATACAAACCCAAGGTTGCTACTACTGCCAAGGACAGGAGTATGGCCCAAAGCCACCAATGGGTGAAACGTTGTTTTTCAGCGAAGGTCATTTCAATCAGATGCTTTTATTTGAGCCTAAATTAAAAACTTCAATGATCCCCTAAACTTCATCAGGCTGTTCGTGTGTCCTCATCCAAGTTAAGAGAATGACCCATTTTGTCTCTCTTAGTTTCCAAGTACTTGCGGTTGTGCTTGTTGGCCTTGATCTCTAAAGGACATATTTCGGTAATCTCCAATCCGTAACCCACCAATCCTGTGCGCTTCTTCGGATTATTGGTCATCAATCTCATCTTTTTGACACCTAGGTCACGTAGAATTTGTGCACCAACTCCATAGTCTCTTTCGTCCATTTTGAAACCCAATTTTAAGTTAGCTTCTACCGTATCAAACCCTTGCTCTTGAAGCTTATAAGCTTTCAACTTATTCAATAAACCGATTCCTCGACCTTCTTGATTCATATAAACGACGATGCCTTTTCCCTCTTCCTCCACTTTCTGCATAGCACTAGTGAGTTGAGGCCCACAATCGCAACGGCAAGAGCCAAATATATCTCCCGTGACACAACTGCTGTGCACACGTACCAAAACGGGCTCATCCTCATTCCATTCTCCCTTAACAAGAGCAATATGCTTTTCTCCGGTGGTTTTTTGGGTGTAAAGGTGGAGTTGGAAATCGCCCCATTCAGTCGGCATTTCTACCGCTATATCTTTTGAAATCAACGACTCGTGTTTTAGTCGATATGAGATCAAATCTTGAATGGAAACCAATTTCAAACTAAAGCGATCAGCAATTTTGCGCAACTCAGGGAGTCGCGCCATGGTGCCGTCTTCATTCATGATTTCTACGATCACACCTGCGGGTTCAAAACCCGCTAGTCTTGCCAGGTCTATAGCTGCTTCAGTATGACCGGCACGTCGAAGCACTCCACCGCTTCTCGCTTTCAGAGGGAAAATATGCCCGGGCTTTCCCAAATCGTTCGGATCAACGTCCGGGTCGATCAATGCCTGTACGGTCTTAGCTCGATCAGCTGCTGAAATGCCCGTGGTGCAACCGTGCCCAAGCAGGTCCACAGAAACGGTGAAAGGGGTTTCGTGTAGAGCGTTGTTGCTTTGAACCATTAATTCGAGACCCAACTCTTCGCATCGGCTTTCTATCAAGGGAGTGCAGATTAAGCCTCGACCATGAGTAGCCATGAAGTTGATCATTTCGGGAGTTACACATCGAGCCGCGGCCAGAAAGTCCCCTTCATTTTCGCGGTCTTCGTCGTCTACAACGATTACTACTTTACCATCTTTGATATCGGCAATTGCTTCCTCAATGGTGTCTAAAGCTATTTTGTTTTCGGCCATGTTAGTCTTTGTGTAATTTAAACAACCAATTCTTCAGATTGTGCGAACATTAGTTCTGCAAGTTCATGAGTTGATGATTCCCAAGAAAAGTTTTCTCGGACATATTTTCTTCCGTTTTCTCCTAATCTTTTACAAAGATCGGGGTTTCCCATGAGTTCGGAAATAAGTTTGGCATAGTCTTCGGGTGTTTCTCCAACCAAAATATTCTCGCGATGAGTAGCCATAAGTGCCTTATTGGCCAGATCAGAAGTTACGCACGGATTTTCCATAGCCATGGCTTCGAGAAGTTTATTTTGTAGTCCCGTGCCTATCAGCATCGGTGCGAAGAAGATCTTACCCGAACCGTAAGCTTCTCGAATATCTTCAAGACCTGCTTTTAATTCAACTCCCTTTTGGTTTGCCAATAATTGAACTCTCTTCGCAGGGTCAGCTCCTGCCAAAAGAAGTTTGATGTTTGGAAAATCCGGCTTTAAAAGGGGCAGCACTTTTTCTACTATAAATTCGGCTGTTTCAATATTAGGAGGGTAGGACATGTTTCCTACAAAAACCAGATCGAATTCTTCATTCCTATTTGCCCCCGGATGGAAAAAATCAGTATCAATACCATTGGTTATGATATGAATGTACTGTCTTTCGGGATGATAGATGTACTTCCGATCCTCGTCGGAAATGATCACTTTGGTTTCGAAGTATTCGAATATGATGTTTTCATAGGCTACTAAGCGCTTTCTCTCCAGGTTAAAAATCTCCCGAAAAGGAAAACTTGCGCGATCTGCTCGCCGTTCCATGCCTTTCGAAAAAGCATCTTGATAGTCGATGGTCTTTCGGTAATTGTGCTCATCCTTTGCATACTCAGCGGTGCGCAGCAACTGACAGAATATATGATCAGGCTCTGATTCGGCTATGATCTTCCGTATGGACTTATGAATGGATCTTTGATAGAAGTAGTGAACTTGGAAGGGCTTTCGCGAAAAGAATGCGAAAAATAAGTTAAGATAGATTCTCCATGTCGAAAGCTTAAATACATGCAGTTCGCTGCAAACTTTTCTCACTTCGGCCATATGCCTTTCTTCACTGTCCTCAGTGGTGAGGCAACATAAAATCACCTCATTCTTCTTGTTCAACTCACGCAACTGGTGGTAGGCTCTCAGTTTATCGCCCTTTTCAAGTGGGTAGGGCAATCGGCTTAGGATGACTAGAAGCTTCATTTGGCCGCAAAGGTAAACCCTTTTTGGCGATCTTTTATTGGACCGACTTTCTACGTTTACTCTCAAAATATGCCTTTACACGATCTGCAAACTTCGTGTAGGTATCCCGATCAAAGAGAGCAGCATCTTTTGCAGCCTTGTAGGTTAGAAAGAGAGAAATAGGTAGCAATATCAATGAGCTCATCCACATGCCTTCAGCAGCGGTAAGTACTCCTGATTCTATCATCTTTTCTCCCGAAATCGAAGAAATATGCCAAATCAAGAAAAAGACTACCGAAAAAATTACGGGCAGACCGAGTCCGCCTTTTTTGATGATCGCACCCAATGGAGCTCCAATAAAGAAGAGTAGGAGACAGGCGATGGATAAAGTGAGCTTGCGGTGCCATTCGATCTTGTGCTTATCGATGTACTCAACTCGTCCCTTCATCTCTTCCTTGGTGCGGTTCATGAAGTTCTTGGAGTTTCGCGTCATATTGATGGCTACATTGACTACCCTCCTTTTCTCCAGAATTTCAAGAGAATCAAATGAAGCGGACTGAAGCTCACCAATTCTCAAATCAGTTTTCATACTGTCGCTCAGCGAGACAGAGCGATCCATGTAATTCAATAAGTCTTCCTGTCTGGATTCTTTTTGATTTTCCAAAGAATCGATAGCCACTTGAAGTTGTTCTAACGAGAGCATCTTCATATGGTTTTTCCAAAGATCTTCGTCGGTTCTCTGCAAGTCAAATGCCGACAAATCCAATAGAATTAAGTCTTTTTCAAATTCGCTGGTAATGTGCGGCACTCCTTCGTCTCTTCGTCGATTTCCCGCTTCATCGTAGCTTACCCCATCAGTGAGTTCTAGCGTTAAGTACCGACCGCTTTCTGACTTGAGCATTTTGCCTTGCTTAGCGCGAATCACATGACGGTTTCCAGGCTGAGATCTATCATGACGGTAAATGATCAAATCGTTGAGCATTCCCGTTTCTTCATCTTTATCGCTTACACGAATGGAGTAGCCTTCAAGACCATTGTAAAAAACATCTTCCCGTAAATCCAGTGTTGGCTTCTTCTTTCTAACGTCCCACAGCAGTGATTTGAATTTCAAAGTGGCATGTGGCGAAATCGTATTGGAAAAGTAAAAAGCACCCAATGACAGTAATCCGGTAAAAACTATGAGCGGAAGCATGATCCGAATGAGTGATAGGCCACTTGACTTCATGGCTACCAGCTCATAGTGCTCCGCCATACCACCAAAAGTCATGATACTACTCAAAAGCACGGCCAAGGGAAGGGCCATAGTCACCAAGTTTGCTGAAGCATAAACTAGCAATTCTGCGATAACGTACCACTCCAAACCCTTACCGACAAAATCATCAATATATGTCCATACAAACTGCATAAGCAGTATGAACATCACGATGAAAAAAGTCATTATGAAAGGCCCTATGTAGGACTTAATAATTAGAAGGTGAAGCTTCTTCATATAAGAGGGCAAAGTTGACAAAAACCATGCCTTCCGGCAAGCCTATGCTCCAAGTACTCGGCGCAAGTCATCGACTTGGCTTTCCCAAAGTCCCGAAACGCTATCTTCATCATCACCGGCATCAGGGAAATCAGTCACAATCAAGGCTACCTCGCGTGTAATCGCGTCGATTTTAATTCTCAATTCGAAGTAAACGTCTTCTCCTTCGTCGTACTCCCATTGAAAACGAATGAATTGGTCTTTCACCTTCGACAAAACCTTCGCTTTTTCTTCGGAGCCATCCCAGAAAAAGGTCATAACGTTGTCACGTATGTTTACATTATCTGCAAACCACTCAGATAACCCGCTAGGGGTTGATATCATTGTATATAAGATCTTCGGAGAAGTCTTTAGAAGGTATTCAAGTTCAACTTTTTGTCTCTCAGACATGGGCAATTAATCTGTTTAAATTCGGGAGGGACAATATATGAATTATAAAATCTCTGACTCACCAAAAATGCAGGATGCATCATTTTCACAAACTCTTTCATTTCAGCTTTGTGTCATCCCGTCAAAATTATATATTTGCGCCCGCAATTTCTTATGGCGAGGTAGCTCAGTTGGTTAGAGCGCACGACTCATAATCGTGAGGTCTCGAGTTCAAATCTCGATCTCGCTACAAATAAAAAAGAGAGGTTTTCGCCTCTCTTTTTTTATTCCCATCTTTGGCTAAACTCCTATCCACACTTGCAATTCGCTGTAGTAGATATCGAAACCACAGGGCTATTCCATCAAGGACATGGCATTACAGAAGTATCTGTGGTCTTGGTCGAGGAAGGAAAGATTAAACCGCTTTATCACAGGCTTTTCAATCCGGGCAGAGATGTACCTGCATCTATTGAGGCGATAACCGGCATCAATACCAAGATGGTATCCGAGGCATTGCCGATCGAGGATTCGATAGACGAGTTGGCCGACATTCTAAATGAGAAAGTCTTTGTCGCGCACAATGTCAATTTTGATTATCAGTTTCTCAAGTCGGTTTTCGATAAGAATAATAAGCCTTTTCGGCACAAGCGGCTGTGTACTTTGAGGTATGCCAGGAAGATATTTCCAGAATTTACTACCCACCGACTTGGAGAGCTCTGCGATCGATTAGGAATCGTAAATGAAGCGCAGCACCGAGCTCATGGAGATGCTATGGCCACCGCTCAACTCTTGCTTCAATTGCTCGAGAAGGATAACAATGCTTCAACACTTAAAAAACTGTTGGGAAGAGGAGAACACCATTTGGTTTTACCAGCCAATTTGGATGAACAGGAAGTTTTAAGCCTCCCGGATAGGCCGGGGGTGTATTACATGTACGGTATTGGAGCTAAACCCATTTATATCGGAAAGGCCAAATCGCTGAAAAAAAGGGTGATAAGTCATTTTACCTCTTCGGGATCAACGCGAAGGAAACAGCTATTTCAAAGGCAAGTGCATAGGCTGGAGTATCGCGAGACTGATAGCGAATATCATGCCTTGCTGCTGGAAGACGCTGAGATAAAGAAGCATTGGCCTCGCTACAATCGTGCTCAGAAAGAGAAAACAGGAGCGATAGGAGTAGTGCCATACACTGACAGAGCTGGAGTAAGTCGGCTTGCTTTCGTCAATAAGCCCGGTGCAGAGCCCGATGTATTGGCTTGGTTCAATTCACTTCACTCCGCCAAAAGCTGGGTATACAAAGCATTCATGGAGTTCGGGATTAATCCACGAAGAGCAGGATTGCCACTTTCTGAAGATTTTGAAATGTTCGATGGTCAAGATGAGTCAGATGCTTTCGAAGCTTTTGTTCAAAGGTGTTTTAATGAAAAAAGTCGCTCCTTTGCTTTAATTGAATCTACCGCTAAACGTTATGCGTTAATCAAAGATGGACGCTATCGTGGTTATGGGAAGATAAAAGGAAAAACGGAGTCGAATATCGAGTATTTCGAAAATCAACTTGAAGCCGCTCCCGACAGCCCTGCGGCGCGAGCAGTAATTCGCAATATGCTATCCGATGATCGAATTAAAAAAATTCAACTTTAAATGAGAGCCTATTTACTTTTCCTTTTCGCCTTTTTGATGTGCTACTCTTGTATTATGGAACCAACAGCAGAAGAAGAAATCGTTAACGTTCTTAAACTTCAGCAAGAATCATGGAATCAGGGTGATGTGAATGGTTTCATGAATCACTACTTGAAGAGTGAAGGGTTGACTTTTGCAGGAGCGAGTGGAGTGACTAAAGGACATCAACAGGTCTTAGATCGATACCTGAATAATTACGATACTCCTGAAAAGATGGGATCTCTGAATTTTAACGTATTGGAATTTCATCAGCTTTCATCGAGTTCAGCATATATAATTGGTGAATGGTCGCTACAAAGAGAATCTGACAATCCTTCAGGTTATTTCACGTTGATTTGGGAAAAGGTAAACGGGGAATGGAAAATCATACACGATCATACTAGTTAAATGGAATTATCGCTCAATACCATCATTGTCATCATCAACGTAGTGGTTTCGCTGCTTGCTTTTCAAAATCAGGATTTGATGTCGAAATTGATGTTTAATGCCTATCAGGTAAAGCATAGAAAGGAATACTATCGAGTGATCACTCACGCATTTATCCACGGTGATTTCATGCATTTATTCTTCAATATGTACGTGCTCTGGAGCTTTGGAGGCTTGATTGAAACCATTTTCACCAACCCTAGTGCTTTCAGCTTCTATTTTCCTGAGTTGGAGTTTTGGGGAACGTCTACAGGCTACCTTTATTACCTTTTACTCTATTTAGGCGGAATTGTCTTCGCCACACTTCCTTCTTTGAAAAAGCATGGGGATAACCCTCATTACAATTCACTGGGAGCTTCAGGAGCTGTGTCGGCCGTGGTTCTTGCTGCTATACTATTATTGCCTACGATGGATATTTACATATTCTTCATCCCGATTGGTATTCCCGCATTTATCGTCGGGGGAGCATACCTTGGTTACGAGTACTATATGAGCAAGAATAGTCAAGGGCGCATCGCACATGATGCCCATTATTTTGGAGCTGTGTATGGTTTGGCCTTGCTACTTATTATAAAACCCTATTTCGGTCTTCGATTTCTAGAATTGATTGGTTCCTTCATTGGTCTCTCTTAAATTTGCCGAACTTTTGAAAATTCATGAGCTTAACGCAACCTAAATATTTGATTAACGGCTATTTGAGCGAAGGAGCTGAAAGTGACTTTCTGAGTCGCAATAGAGCTTTTCGCTTGGGCGATGGTTTCTTTGAAACGATCCGAGTCGTCGATGGTCATATTCCGTTTTGGGATGCGCATTACAAGAGGCTTTCGGCTACCTGTAAAGCCCTGCGAATGGAGATGTCACCTGTGTTTGAATCCAAGTTTCTTCGCAAGTCGTTGCAAGAATTGATTTCAGCCCAACAAATACGTGAAGGCGGTCGCCTGAGAATAACCGTTTTCAGAGAAGGTGGAGGTGCATACACCTCTGATTCCAACCGAGCCGGATATGTGGCAGAAGTAGTTTCTTATTTCCCAAATCGCTTTGTTGTTCCTGATCGAGGGGCATCCTTAGGAACCTTTACTGATCTTCAGAAGACTCCGGGAAAACTGTCGAAATTCAAATTGATGGGAAACCACTATTCCCTTCAGGCAGCGGCGTGGGCTAAGGCCGAGAAATTCTCAGAGGCTCTTATTCTGAACGATTCAGGTCGTATTGCTGAAACGACTTCAGGGAATATCTTCACGGTGAAAGGAGGCAAAGTAAGAACCCCTGGCTTAAAAGAAGGTGGCGTGGCCGGTGTCATGCGAATGGCCTTAATCAATGTTTGCCTCCAAGAAGGAATACCTGTGTACGAATCAGATTTGGATGAAACTGATATTCTAGCTGCTGAGGAAGTCTTCTTCTCCAATGCTATTATCGGAGTCCAATGGGTTGGTAGTTTTAGACATAAGCGCTTCTATCACAAACTGAGTGACTTCCTGGTAGATGCTCTGAATGAGCGGGTAAAAAGCGGGGTAGAGGTCTAATTCAAACTCGGGTCAGATGGAAAGTTGGCCAGAACAGAAAAAGATCCTCCCATCTTCTTGAACGCCAAAGACCAAAGGTCATCTCGTGATGTATCCATCAAAGGCAAATCATTGATATCGCTCACGTACCAACTCTCTTCTTTCATTTCTTCAAGGAGCTGGCCTTCGCTCCAGCCACTGTAACCCACAAAAAAGCGTACTTCATCTTCACCAATCGACTTTGTGGCTAGTAAGCTTCTGAGTATTTCAAAGTCTCCACCAAAATATAGCCCCGAAGCAACTTCAGCACTCCCGGGCAGACGGTCGCCGAGAGTATGAAGAAAATAGAGCTGATCATTTTCAACAGGCCCTCCAATGCTTACGCGATTGGATATTTCGGGAACATCCTCCATCACGTCGGTTAAGTCCATCTCAATGTACTTGTTCAGGATAAAACCAAAGGAGCCTTCTTTATTGTGCTCACAAAGCAAAATCACCAAACGATTGAAATAGGGATCTCCCATAAACGGATCAGAGATCAGCAGCTTACCCTTTGCGGGGCTTTCGATATTTTCTGGTTTGAAATCCAAATTCTAGTGCAGTGCGGCTCTCCAAGGTGTTGACTTACAAATCTTACCTTCCTCGTCATTGAGGAAATTAAGACGTTCATAAACTTCGTTTTCAGGCCAGTAGTTCAAAGCAAACTTAACAAAAATGTGTCCATGCTTCGCTTCGGAAGTCCAAAGCTTTTTGTAGAACTTTTTAATCTCTTCATCCTCGGCTGCATCAGCGACTAGTTTAAACCGCTCAGCCCCTCTGCACTCCAAGATAGAAGCGATCAGCAATCGATCCATCAACCGTTCTTCAACAGATGAACGGCACAGCTTGATCAACCGATCTACGTAGGTATCCTTAGGCATGCGGTCGGGTAGACGAATACCACGCTTTTCCATTAACTGATACACTGATTGAAAATGCTCAAGCTCTTCTAAAGCCGTGTCGATTAACTCGGGAATGATTTCAACTTTATCAGGACATTTTGCTACAAAGCTCATAGCCATTGAAGATGCCTTGCGCTCGCAATCTGCATGATCTTGCAGAAAGCTGTCAAAATCGGTCATGACTTGTTCTGCCCATTCGGGTGGAGTTTTATATGCGAGGTCTAAAGAAAGCTTCAAATTGTTTTGTTTTGGTGCAAAAATAACATTTAACAAAGAGTTCAAGAGGCTTTGGGAACGCACTTGGGCTTTGTATTTTTGTGCCTCCAAACAACTAAGCCCCATGAAAGAGGAACTTCGCTCATTCGTTCAACAAGACAGGAGAGATTTTAAAAATGAAACTCTCGAGGAGTCAAACATGGCAGAAAATCCATTCGATCAATTCGAAAAATGGTTTGAGCAGGCGCTGAAATCGGAAATTCAGGAGCCATATGCATTTACTTTAGCTACAGCAAATAAGAATGGTTACCCCTCGGCTCGCGTAGTATATATGCGTGATGTCACCAAGCGCGGCATTTCCTTTTTCACCAATTACGACAGTGATAAGGGAAGTGATTTGTTGGAGAATCCGAAGTGCACGGCTAATATCTTTTGGATGGAATTGGAACGACAGATTAGATTTTCAGGAGTGGCCGAAAAGCTCACTACAGAAGAGTCTGATGCCTATTTTAATTCGCGTCCTCGGGGCAGTCAAATAGGTGCTTGGGCTAGCGACCAAAGTTCAAAATTGAAAAATCGTCAAGAATTGCTTGACAAAATCGAATCGTTAACGAAAAAATTCGAAGGCGAGGATGTTCCTCGTCCGGAACATTGGGGTGGCTATTTGATCAAACCAGAGCGCGTCGAATTTTGGCAAGGAAGAGAAAGCCGACTCCACGACAGAATTCTTTATACCCGAAACAGTGACGGAGATTGGGTTAAGCAGCGCTTATCTCCTTGACATTGAAAGACTATCTCGAGAAGTATTCATTTCGGCCACGGTTGATTCAAACCGACCCACCTGAGGGTTTGGGCATAGTAGTGGTTATACCGTCATATGCCGAGCCATCTATCAATTACGCGCTACTTTCCCTGCAAAGCTGCTCACGACCTCCTTGTGAGGTAGAAGTCATTGTAGTGGTGAATCAAAGTGAGGTTGAGAATGAGGAAATCTCAGCGATCAATTATCGGACTTTTGAGGAGGTGAAGAAATGGGAGGAGCGAACGATTGGATCGGGAGATCCGGGTTTCAGCGTCTTTGCCATTCTTGAAAAAGAGCTTCCCAAAAAGCACGCAGGTGTTGGTTTTGCGAGAAAAATCGGAATGGATGAGGCGGTCAGGAGATTTCAAACAACAGGAAAAGAAGATGGGATCATCGCTTGCTTTGATGCCGATAGTAGCTGCCGATCTGATTATTTGACTGAACTCTACAAACACTTCAAGAAAAACCCCGGGACACCTGGTTGCTCCATTAGATACGAGCATCCCACCTTTGGTAGCGAGTTTGAGCCAAAGACTTATTTAGCCGTCACTTATTATGAGCTTCACTTGAGGTATTACAATCAAGCTATGAAAGCGACAGGCGTGCCATACGCTTACCATACGGTTGGCTCATCGATGGCGGTGCTATCATCTGCTTATCAAAAACAAGGTGGAATGAACCGCCGCAAGGCAGGGGAGGACTTCTATTTTTTGCACAAGATCATCGAATTGGGAGAGTTTACGGAATTGAATTCCACAATTGTCTATCCATCACCACGCCCCTCAGATCGGGTACCTTTTGGCACAGGAAAAGCCATCAATTCCTTCCTTAAAAATCCAAATACCGGCTATTACACTTATAATCTACAGGCATTTAAATACTTGGCCGGATTCTTTAAGAATATCCCCGAGTTTTACATTACAAAACCAGAGCTGGTAACACTTGGCGGACAAGTGCCCTACGTCATGATAGATTTTCTCAGCAGCTACTTCTTTGATGATCGTATTCTGGAAATTGCTAAAAACAGCAAAGGACTCCACAGTTTTGAAAAGCGCTTTTTCCGATGGTTCAATGCTTTTATGGTATTGAAGTTCGTGCATTTTGTTCGAGATAATACGCACCCCAATGTGAGGGTGGAACTTGCCGCTTTGGATCTTCTCAGAAATATCGGTTACCCAAATGTGGATGATATTGGCTCTATTGATGAGCTACTCGAAGTTTTCAGAAAACTGGATAGAGGAGAGTCGCCCGTATCAGTGAGAATTTTGACATAAAAAAACCCCGACTAAAACGGGGCTTTTATGGTTGTTTCTTTGCTTTTCACTAAAGCAAAATAAACGTTAAGTATTACTCGTCTTTTTTCTCTTCAGTTTTTTCAGCTGTCTCAGCAGCTTTTTCGGCTTTAGCCTCAGCTTTAGGAGCTTTTTCTGCTACTTCTTTTTTAGCTGTAGCTTTTTTTGGCGCAGCCTTTTTTGCAGGAGCTTTTTTAGTCGCTGCCTTCTTAGGAGCTGCTTTTTTTGCTTTCGGTTCCTCGGCTACTTCTTCTACAGTTTTAGCCTTTTTCGGTTTCGGTTGTTCGGGAATGAATGCGGATTGAGACCCTCGTTGTCGGCGTTTTCCGTAAGATCCCATAAATCGTTTTCCTTTTTTGGATTTTCTATCTCCTTTTCCCATTGTTCTATTTAATTTAAGATGAAATCCAAATATACAAATCTAATTGTCTTGACTTCGCCTGTTGTACTCTTCAATTACTTTATTGCCGCGCTTGATGGTATTGCGGCACCATCCGATTAGTACTTCTATTTTTTCAGCTTCTGTCATAGATAAGTCTTGCGAGTCGCGAATAAACTTGCTGCGGAGCGAATGCAAACTAACGGCCGCAGCTACGCTGATATTAAAACTTTCGGTAAAGCCGTACATCGGTATTCGAACGAGATGATCGGCATGGTCAATTACCGTTTGTGAAATTCCTTGTTTTTCAGTTCCCAAGACCAAAGCGATTGGCTGATCAGTGGGCAATTCATCAATGGTCATATGCGTATGAGGAGTAGTGGCTGCAATCGCATACCCATTGGCCTTAAGTTCTTTTAAGCAATCCTCCGTATTCTGTTCTTTTTCCCCGTACCGAGATATGTTCAACCATTTGGAACTTCCAAGTTCTATGTCCTTATGTGGTTTAAACTGATTGCGGTTTTCGATAATATGGACATCTTGTATTCCAAAGCAGTCGCATGAGCGAAGGACAGCAGCAGCATTGTGCGACTGAAAAATGTCTTCGAGAACCATCGCTATCTTTTTGGTTCTTTTATCAACCAGCTCCAGAAAGAGTTCTTGGCGATTCGGAGAGATCATTTCCATTAAATGATCACGTAGGTCTTTTTGCATAGGTTAGAAAACAAAAAAGTCTCTTCCTGAGGAAGAGACTTTAAAGTAAGATAAAAGGGTGAATTACTTCACTTTGTCAGACAAGTCAGCACCTGCCTTGAACTTAACTACCTTTTTAGCTTTGATGTTAATTTCTTTTCCAGTTTGCGGGTTACGTCCTTTACGAGCCGCACGAGTGCTAACTGAGAAAGAACCGAATCCTACCAATGCAACTCTGTCACCTTTCTTAAGGGCCGAAGTTGTAGTGTTAATGAATCCGTCTAGTGCTTTTTTAGCATCTGCTTTAGATAGGCCGGCATCTGCTGCCATTGCTTCTACCAATTCTGCTTTGTTCATTTGAATAAGTAATTTAGATTAAACAAAAATATCGTTGAATTGGAGCAAATTTACACGAATAACCAAGCGGGACAAGCGATTGCGGCCGCTGGAGGGGCGTTTGTTAATAAAATGGGTCATTTGTTGAAAAGTACGGCCCAAATCACTTGAATCCTTGCAATGTAGAGGCCTTTAAGGAACTTTGATTCTATCCTTTCCTGTGAATTCAGGACACTGGATGCTTAAAACCCTCATTGGAATGTCTGAAGTTACTTTAACATAATGCTGGCTTTCGGATGGAATAAACAAATACATTCCCTCTGAAACCATGGTGGTATCATCATTTAAAACAAACTCGCCTGCACCCGCTAGAATATAAACGTGTTCACTATGATAGGCGTGGTAGTGCAAGGGACTTCCTCTTTGATTTGAATCAAGAATGAGGTGGTAAGGCTATCACCAGCCAGTCTTTCGACCGATATATTGTCGCTAGTCTCTTTTGACCAATTGGAAATATCTGTTTGGCAAAAAGCTCCTGTCCAAATAAGAGCAGAGACTAAAAGAGTTACGATAAACTTCATGACTGGAATTTAAAGGAATCATCAGGCTGGTATCCATTTAGAAATGCCTCAATGGACATTCTTTTCTTGCCTGGCACCTGAACATCCTCGATTTCGATAAGGTGATCGATCGTATGAACAAACATCTTGTGTTTCGATGCTTCTACCGTTCCCGGGGGAAGAGAGGCTCGTAGCTCGCTCACTCGAGATTCGAATATTTTCATTCGCTCGTAATCTGCACCTGTGACCAATGTGTAAGCCGCGGGATAAGGGCTCAAACCTCTTATATGGTCATGAACGACTTGTGCCGTCTGCCCCCAATTAATCTGGCAATCTTCCTTAAAGATCTTCGGGGCGGCCTTTTGCTCACCTGATTGTGGCTGAGGCTTCGAAATTGCCGTTCCGGTTTCAATCTTTCCTACCGTTTCTAAAAGTAGGTTGGCACCCAACTCCATCATCTGATCGTGAAGCTCGCCTGCGGTCTCGTTTTCACCAATCGGTGAAACCACATTATCAATGATTGCTCCCGTGTCGATATTCTCATTAATAAAGAAGGTGGTTAACCCTGTTTGCTTTTCACCATTCATGATGGCACGATTAATCGGAGCTGCGCCTCGGTAATCGGGCAGGAGAGAGCCATGAAGATTGATCGTCCCTTTTGGTGGAATCGACCAAACTTGGGTTGGGAGCATGCGGAATGCAACCACAACAAAAAGGTCGGCTTCAAGACTCTTAAGCTCTTCTATAAATTCCTCGTCTTTGAGATTGGTAGGCTGTAGCACATGAAGCCCGAGTTGATTCGCCGCTTCTTTCACGGCCGATTCACGAAGTTTCTTCCCACGGCCAGCAGGTTTATCGGGAGCGGTGATCACACCTGCAATCTCATGCTCAGCGGCTAGCTTACGCATAGATGGCACTGCAAAATCAGGGGTTCCCATGAAAACAATCTTCATTCGGGTAGTTCTTTTTAATCGATTCTTATAAGTAGTCCTTTCAAATATTCGCCTTCAGGATGATAGATTCCTACCGGGTGGTCGGGTGGCTGATGCAAGTGGCGAAGAATTCGCATACTTCTCCCTGTTTCCATCGCTGCGGCAGCTACAGTATGAGCAAAGAGGTCGGGCGTGACCACTTGGCTACAACTGAAAGTGAAAAGTAAACTTCCTTTCTTGGCTTTCTTCATGGCCATCGCATTCAGTCTTTTATAAGCCTGTACCGCTCGATGTCTCGCGGATCGATGCTTTGCGAAAGCAGGAGGATCCAATACAATGATGTCGTATTCGGCAATATCTCCTTTGCTGAAAAACTCGAGTGCATCAGCTTGAATACTTTCATGACATGAATTACTTAAGTCATTCATTTTTAGATGCTCTTCCCCAAGATCTAAAGCTCCACGCGAACTGTCCAAGCTATGCACCATTTCGGCCCCGGCGTTCAACGCGTAGACCGAAAAACCTCCCGTATAGCTGAAAGCGTTCAAGACTTTTTTGTCTTTCGAAAGCGATCCCAACAATGCTCTATTCTCACGTTGATCGATGAAAAACCCTGTTTTCTGACCGTCCTTCCAGTTTGCGTAGAAACGATGTCCGTTTTCCAAGAATTTGCTGCCTTCTGATTTTTCGGTATCCCAACTGCCTTGGCTTTTTGTCTCCGCCGAAATGTGGATCGTTTCATCGATTTGTAATCCCGATAAGCCCAAAAGAGCGTCTTGAATCAGGCCAATATCACGAGACATCCCACCGCTGTGGGTTTGAACGACTGCTGACTTGCGATAGATGTCTATGATGAGCCCGGGCAATCCGTCACCCTCCCCATGCACCAATCTGAAAGCATCGGTTTCGGCAGAAGGTAAACAGATGGACAGACGCATATCTAGAGCGTTTTGAAGCTTTTCTTTGTAGAACGCTGTATTGATTTCGGAGTTGTCAAAGCTCAAGAGTCTTACGGCTATGCTGCGATCACCGAAATGCCCTGTCCCGAGGATTTTTCCTGAACGATCAGAAATCTGCACTTTGTCACCTTCCACAAGTTTGTGAGTATCGGTAAATATGCCACCGGAAAACACCCAAGGGTGCCGTCGGTGGATGCTTTTCAAGCTTTTGTCTTTGAGTTGAAGAACGGTATAATTCATTGCCGGCAAAGGTAATTGGATTATTGCGAAAGCAGCGTCACGACATTCTCGTGATTAATATCGATTTCACGGTTATCAGACATCCAGCGCAAGGTATTGGAAACGTCAATGGATTTTAACCCCGGAAGCCGAGAAAGATAGGCCAGTGATCGGGGCTCTTCAATGATTTCTTTTTTCAATTTGAGGTATATAGAAGAGTTTGCTCCAACCAGATCGAATGCCTTCTTTTTTGCCAGACACACATCGCATTGACCGCAATCTGTGGCGGTATAATCGTCGAAATATGCCACCAATTGTCTGCTGCGGCAGATTACATCATTTTCCGTGTAACGTAAGACAGCCCTCATTTTGTCTTCGAGCCTCTGCTTGTGCTTCTTGAGCCGAACTTCATCGAGATTCAGTTGATCAACTTTGGGGCGTTCTTTGGGAAAAGTGATAAATGGCAGGTCTGTGTGGGGCTGATAGGTCAAAACCTTCATTTCCGCAAGATACTCGATCATTTTTCGAACATCTCCGTAGTTAGATTTTGTCCTTTTGGCCAAAGCCAATTCATCAATTCGGACCGGATGGTCGAACAGACCTTCATATGAGCGTAACAAAACTCGAATGATCGGCTCAAACTTGGGATGCCCGATTTCGAAGCTGTAGAGCTCCTTCGTATTCTGAATAAACTGAACTTTGGAGGGATTGTAAACCGCATCAGACAAAGTGATTCGCTCCTCGTATTCGAGGATTTTCAGGCAGTGCAGAGTTTTGGCGGGAGAGAGGTCGTATCTTTTGGCGAAAGCCTTTAAGTCAAAAGGAACATTGTCCGACATGACGGATCCTGCGGCCAATTGGAAGAAGTTTACCAAAGCACGATAAACTTGTTTAACGTCTTCCTTTTTTGGAATTTGAGACTCAACTCTTTCCTGCAAAACTTGACGATCGTTTTCATTGACCAAACAAATGGCATACGCCTGGTTCCCATCGCGTCCGGCGCGACCTGCCTCCTGAAAATAAGCCTCTAGCCCTGGCGGTAAGTCGAGGTGAATCACAAATCGTACATCAGGCTTATCGATTCCCATACCAAAGGCATTGGTGGCAACAACTACTTGAGCCTTATTGGCGATCCAAAGATCTTGGGTGTCTTGACGCTCTTTACTCGATAATCCGCCATGGTAGGGTAATGCTCCGATACCATTGGCCCTCAGCAAATGAGATTGCCGCACAGTTTCTCGTCGAGTACCAACGTAAACTATACCGCTGCCACCAAGGTTCTTAATGGCTCCGATCATTCGGTTGAGTTTATGATTCTCCTCCAGAACCACATAAACAAGGTTATCTCTGACAAAACTCTTTTTGAATACCGCCGGACTTCTCAATTCGAGCTTCTCGGCAATATCAGAAATGACCTCTGCAGTAGCAGTAGCTGTAAGTGCTATGAATGGGGTGTTTTTAGGTAATAGCTCTCGAATTTGGGCTATTTCCCGATAAGGTGGTCGAAAATCATGCCCCCATTCAGAGATGCAATGCGCCTCATCAATGGCTACCATTGACACCTTCATTTTTTGGAGCCGAGCTAGGAACAGATCCGTCTTTAGCCTTTCGGGAGAGAGGTAGAGAAACTTTAGTCCGCCATGAACGGCATTATCCATGGTGATATCGATTTCTCTTGGAGATTGAGCGCTGGTAAGCGCGGCCGCAGTAATCCCTCTTTTTCGGAGATTTTGAACCTGATCCCGCATCAAAGCAATAAGCGGGGAGATGACGAGGCAAACTCCTTCCATAGCCATGGCGGGTACTTGAAAGCAAATGGACTTGCCTCCACCAGTTGGTAGCAAAGCCAATGTATCCTCGCCACTGTATATAGATTGGATAATTTCCTCTTGTAGAGGTCTGAAGCTTTGATGTCCCCAGTATTTCTTTAGTATGTAGAGTATTTCCTTTTCCAAATCTATTCTTCTCCGGAAAACAAAATAACAAATATTGACGTTTGGAACGCGATTAATCTTTCGACCCTATGATAAGATTAACGTGCTTAGGTTCAAAGCAAACAGTGGGCAGAAGCTTAAAGTGTCGAAGACACACTTTGCTGATTGTTAATCGTTTCTGCTTTGAACACACCTTGAAAATAGCTATTTTTGCAGTCCAATTGAAGACATAAAATGATCGATACACAGACCATAAAAATTCAGAAAACTACTCAGAGTAAACTAGATACCACAGATTTTAAGAACTTAAAATTCGGTCAAACATTTTCAGATCACATGTTTGTGATGGATTATGTAGACGGAAAATGGCAACAGCCTACCATCATGCCTTTTCAGAATATGACCATGTCGCCCGCTTCTTTGGTGATTCACTACGGTCAGAGCATTTTTGAAGGGCTGAAAGCTTTCAAGAATGAAGATGGGCGCTACGGACTATTCCGCCCTGACTTGAATATCAAAAGGATGAACAAATCAGCGGTGCGAATGTGTATGCCTGAGATTCCTGAGAATATTTTTATGGACGCTCTGAATGAGCTTGTCCGACTAGAGAACGAATGGATACCGACATTGGAGCTTTCTTCTCTATACTTGCGCCCGGTGCTTTTTGCCATCGATGAATACATTGGCGTCAAGGCTAGTCAGAGCTACCGCTTTATGATTTTGGCAGCACCGGTAAATGCATACTATGTAAAGCCCGTAAGAATCAAAATTGAAAGGGAATTTACTCGCGCTGCTAAAGGAGGAACCGGCTACGCTAAGACTGCAGGAAATTATGCAGGCTCTTTATACCCTGCAAAATTGGCCAACGATCAAGGCTACGACCAACTCCTATGGACAGACGCAAAAGAGCACGCTTACATTGAAGAAAGCGGCACGATGAACGTTATGTTCGTTATTGATGGGAAATTGATCACACCTGAGCTTGGAGAAACAATTCTTGACGGGGTAACACGCCGAAGTGCTTTGCAATTGGCAAGAGATTGGGGAGTGGAAGTAGAGGAGAGAAGAGTCTCTGTAGCGGAACTTCAAGAAGCCATGAAAAGCGATACATTAGAAGAAGCTTTTGGATGTGGAACAGCCGCGACCATAGCACATATCGAAGCAATTGCTGATGGAGACAAAGTATATCAGTTGCCTAAAGTTGAAGACCGTAAATTGTCTAATCGACTGATGAAATACTTCGTAGATCTTAAAAAATTCAGAATTGACGATCCGCACGAATGGATGATCGAATTATCATAGTACCACCTACAACTCGAATGCAAAAAGCGCCCTGAGAAATCGGGGCGCTTTTTTTAAGAAAATCAGGATATCTAGTTGCTAAAATTCCTTTTTGGGATAATCGAAAAAGACCAACTGACCTGTTCCTTTAGAGATTTCTTCCCAAGAGTCTGCATTAGAAAATTCAACTTTCGCAATTCCACAAGTAGGAATGTTTCCAAGAGATTCATTCGTCAAGTACTCCACGACATCGGTAATTCCTGGATTGTGAGCAAAGAGAATAATGGAGCCGTAACTGTTGTCTGTTTCTGAAATAGAATGCAAAAAGTCTCGAACAGAAGGGAGATATAGCCTGTCTACTTCGACGATGTTTTCCAAATCATAACCAAATTCCTTTGACATGATTCGCGCCGTGCTAATGGCTCGATTGGCAGGACTACTGACGAAGAGTTCTATGTTTTCTTCTCGAACTGTCAGACGTTTGCCCATTTTTGGTGCATCGCGTAAACCGCGAGTATTTAAAGGACGATCATAATCACTAAGTCCCTCATTGGACCAGTCGGACTTTGCGTGACGGTTGAAGTAGATGGTTTTCATATTCCCAAAAATACGAAAGCCGGCCTATGATTTAATTCACGAGCCGACTTTCGATTGCTTGTTGGTATTAATTATGAAATCAGTTTTTCCAATTCTTCTTTCAGTGGTTTCCGAAAGACGACCTCTCCGTCGAATACATCCATCACAATTGGTTCTTCCCGATCAATCGTACCAGCCAAGAGTTGCTTGCTCAAAGTGTTCAATACCTCTTTCTGAATAAGTCGCTTCACAGGTCTAGCTCCAAACTGAGGGTCAAAACCTTTTTCCGCGATATACTCCATAGCTTCTTTTGAGGCCGTGAGATCGATTCCCATATGCTCCATTTTTGCCGAGAGAAGATCAATTTGAAGCTTAACGATCTCCAAAATATCCTTCCTGTTGAGTGGCTTGAACATAATTATCTCATCTATTCTGTTTAAGAACTCAGGTCGCATGGAAGCCTTGAGCATTTCAAAAACCTCCATCTTGGTCTTTTCTTGCGTCTTCTCATCCATTTTTCCTTTTGCTTCGTCAAATCGCTGCTGAATGATATCAGATCCCGTATTAGAAGTCATAATGATGATGGTGTTCTTAAAGTTCACCTTTCTTCCTTTGTTATCGGTCAATACACCATCATCCAATACTTGTAGCAGCACGTTAAACACATCGGGGTGAGCTTTCTCAATCTCATCTAGAAGTACTACACTGTAGGGTTTTCTTCTAACCGCTTCGGTAAGCTGTCCGCCCTCATCGTACCCTACATATCCCGGAGGAGCTCCCACCAATCGACTCACGCTGTGCCGCTCTTGGTATTCGCTCATATCGATTCGCGTCATGGCATGCTCGTCGTTAAAGAGGTATTCGCTTAAGGCTTTTGCCAATTCGGTTTTACCAACACCGGTTGTTCCCATAAAAATAAAGGATCCAATAGGGCGCTTCTCATCTTGCAGTCCCGAGCGAGACCTTCTAACTGCATCGGAGACGGCTTCTACCGCTTCTTCCTGACCAACAACTCTTTCGTGCAAATGGTCTTCGAGATTCAGCAGCTTCTCGCGTTCGCTTTCAAGCATCTTTGTCACGGGAATTCCCGTCCAGCGGCTCACCACGTCAGCAATTTCTTCTTCGTCTACTTCCTCCTTGATCATCTTAGAATTGGACTGTTCATCGATCAATAGCTTTCTCGATTCTTCCAGCCTCTCTTCGGCTTCTTTCAGCTTTCCGTATCGAATTTCGGCTACCTCTCCGTAATTACCTTCTCGCTCCGCTCTCTCGGCCTCAAACTTAAGTTGCTCAATATTTTCCTTCTCCTGTTGTATGGCTTCCACCAATCCTTTCTCAGCTTCCCATTTGGCTTTGAGCTGGTCTCGTTTCTCATTAAGATTGGCCAATTCTTCGCCTAAGCCTTTCAGCTTAAATTGATCTTTCTCTCTTTTTATCGCTTCTCGTTCAATTTCGAGCTGCATGATTCTTCTTTCGATCTCATCGAGCTCTTCAGGCTTGGAATTGATCTCCATTCTGAGCTTTGAAGCAGCCTCGTCAATCAAGTCGATGGCTTTATCCGGCAAGAATCGATCAGTAATGTAGCGCTGCGAAAGCTCTACGGCTGATATGATTGCAGAATCTTTGATCCGCACTTTATGATGCGCCTCGTACTTTTCTTTGATCCCTCGTAATATCGAAATCGCCGATTCACGATCAGGTTCATTCACGATTACTTTTTGGAACCGTCGCTCCAAGGCTTTGTCTTTTTCAAAGAACTTCTGGTACTCATTAAGCGTAGTCGCACCCACCGCTCTCAGCTCTCCACGGGCCAAAGCAGGCTTCAAAATGTTTGCAGCATCCATTGCACCTTCGCCACCTCCGGCACCTACAAGGGTGTGAATCTCATCAATGAAAAGGATAATTTGTCCTTCGGCCTTGGTGACTTCATTCACCACAGCTTTGAGTCTCTCTTCAAATTCCCCCTTGTATTTCGCACCCGCTATTAGTGCAGCCATGTCCAAGCTATAAACAATTTTGTCCTTCAAGTTTTCAGGTACATCGCCACTCACAATTCGGTGGGCGATTCCTTCTACGATGGCTGTTTTACCCGTTCCTGGCTCACCTACTAATATAGGATTGTTTTTGGTCCGCCTGGTCAAAATTTGCAACACCCGACGTATCTCTTCATCTCTACCGATTACAGGGTCGAGCTTACCATTTTGAACCAAATCGTTCAGATTCTTGGCGTATTTATCCAAAGAATTGTATGTGTCTTCCTGACTCGCTGACGTTACCTTTTCACCTTTTCGGAGTTCAAGAATGCCTTGTTTCAAAGCCTTTCTTGTAATGCCCATATCCTTGAGCATTTGAGCCGTCGAGTCCTTACCATCGAGAATGGCAAGTAATAGGTGTTCCAACGAAACGAATTCGTCTCCGAATTCCTTAAGGTATGTAAAGGAGCGATTCACTGCTTCAGTAGCCGATCGACTCAACTGAACTTGTCCGCCACTCACTTTTGGAAATGATTCAATTTGTTTGTCCAGCGCCTGTTCTAAAAGGTCTGTATTAACTGAAAGTTTCTTAAGTAAATAAGGGATTACGTTTTTATCTGCATCGAGCATCACCCTTAATAGGTGTGCAGTTTCGATGCTTTGCTGTCCCTTTTCCGTCACAAGTTGCTGAGCATCTTGGATGGCTTGCTGGGACTTGATTGTCATTTTTTGAAAGTCCATAACTGATTAATTATGTTTTCTTGTCGTCAAATCTTGAGCCGTTTCGATTTTTCTCATAAAAGCGGAAAAAATGGCAGTAGGAAGCCAATGATTCGGACAAAATGACTGTGCTATGAGGCCGCTTTGTTTATGATAATTTCTTAGCTTCAAAGCACCAAAACGACCAATAGTGAGACCAATTGTACTAACCCTTGTTACCCTCTTCCTTTGTCAATCAACCTTTAGTCAAACCTTCTGGGCAAAAAGGCAAGCGGGTGGAAATGTAGATGAAACACTCGGAGTAGCCAGTGATAATGAAGGCAACTCATATTCAACAGGCTATTTCAGCACAACCGCAGATATAAATGGAGAAAACCTGAATGTTCAGGGTCTCACCGATGTATTTGTATCCAAGGTTTCACTAGGTGGATTTACCGAATGGTCTGTATCATTTGGGGGAAACCAGTCAGACAGAGGCCTTGGTATAGCTGTGGATAAATTAGGCAACATCCTCGTTTGCGGGTTTTATACGGGGAATATAGACTTCGGGAATGGTGTAACTCTAACTTCCAATGGCGGACAAGATGCTTTTGTCTTAAAGCTGGATCAAAACGGAGAAGTTCTTTGGGCCAAAGGCGGCGGAAGCAATCAAAATTCAGATCGCGCAAATGCAGTTGCTGCTGATTCTCTGGGAAATGTACTAATCACCGGTCAATTCTCAGGAGAAGCCATTTTTGATTCCTTCAACCTCAATACCATCGACGGTTCAATAGACGCATTCATTGTTAAATATGATGCAGACGGAAATGAAATATGGGCAAAACAAGGCACTGGTGAGAGTCTTGACAGAGGAATGGGAATAGCCACCGATAGTGAAGGTGCGGTTTACACAACGGGACAATTTAGCGGTGACATTAATTTTGATAATACCTATGACAACAATGTTCTGAATGCAGTCTTCCTGATAAAGCACTCGGCTGAAGGAGTTGAGCAGTGGTTTCGAATGGCGGGAGGGACTGAAGAGTCTGTGGGTTATGGCATTACTTCGGACGGAGAAAACGTATATGTAACGGGAGATTATGGAGAAAGCATTAGCATTCTGGGAAATGGGATACCTATTACTATTGAGTCAGGATTTTCAGAGTCAGTCTTTATAATGGCTTTCTCACCTCAAGGGGATCACTTGTGGTCTGCTTCGGCTGGCAGCGAAAGCTTGGTTTCGTCCAGGGCTATATCACAACGCGATGGTGAACTGAGTATCGCAGGTTATTACCGTTGCACGTTTGAATCTTACAGCCAAGAATATGGATCCGGAACGTTCAATTCCATAGGCTTTGAAGATGCATTTACAGCTCGCTACTCATCTGAGAACGGTGATTTTTTATGGTCGAGAAATTTTGGTTCGCAGAGTGACGAGCAAGCGCTTGCTGTTTCAATTTTAACGGATGGTTATGAAGTTGTAGGTGGCGTTTTCAAAGATGCTCTGGTATTGCCCTCGGCGGGCTTTATTTTTGGAACCAACCTCAGCCAGGTGGGAAATATTTCGAATCAAGAAATATGTGGAGATCTGTCTTATGGGTCATTTTACAGACTTAGTGGAAATTCAGAGCAAGATGGATTTCTGGTAAAAGTGCTCACCGAAAACAGGTCCCCGTACGACTTTTTTCTACGTGAGCCATCTACAGTCTGCGACCCCACAGTAATGAACCCATGTATTTTTGAATTAACTTCTCCCAATAATGATGTTTTTAACTGTCAGGATACCATTACGGTATGCCCCGAAAAATCGCTGGGCTTCTCATCACTGACATACTCCAATGAAATAGCATTCGATTACGACTATAATTGGAACAACCCTAATGGCTTGTCCAATAGTCAGGTAACCAGTGAAGGAGTGTTTTCGTTGGAAATCGAGAGTGAAGATGGTTGCTACACGTATATGGATGAAATCTATGTAACGCTTGCTCCTGCTGTTGAAGCCGGATTGATATCAGACGACATTGTGGTTAATAATGAGGCATTGGATACTGAACTTATTGAATTTTGTGAGGGGGATAGCGTCCTGATTTGGGCTACATATCCCGATACACTCTCGGGTACTTGGACTGCTTGGAGTCTAGACAATATTGAAGAAGAAGACACACTGACCGTTTTTGCTGATGATCTATTCAACCTTATCGTAACCAATGAATTTGGATGTTCATCTTTAAACCAAGTGGAAGTAGAGGTAATACCTGTGGTGGAGGAATTAGGTGTAGATATCTTTTTCCCTTATGAATCTGATACGGTTAGTATTTGTGACGGCGAGACCTTTGGTAGTATAGCGGCAATGGCTCTTATCGAAGGGACAGATGATTTGCATCCTGACGATGGATATATTCAAAATTGGACGGTGAATTTAGGTGCGAGTATTGGTTCAGGTAGTTCGAATACTAACATTGGTCCGATTCAAGATGGTTGGCACATAGTCACTCATTCAGTCCAACCTATTCTGAATCAATGCAACGAGTTTCCATTCTTATACACTGATATTGATTCTATTTATGTAGAAGTCCTTCCCAGTCCCGAAGTTTCTATTTCCGTTTCAGGCCCGTCTGAATTATGTCCAGGGGATACAATCGTTTTACAATTGGATTATACAGGGACTGTAGGTATTACTAATTTGGTTGCAGAGAATTTCACCGACAGTGTCTACATTGACTCTCCCGGATTCTATTCATTCTGGACAGACTCCATTGCTCCAAATGGCTGCACGGGTAGTGCTAGCACAAACCAACAGGTTTCATTTATTTCAAGTCCACAAATATTTACAGATCCTCCGAACGCTGTAATCTGTCCGGGCGATAGTGTGCAGATTTTATCTGACAACGAAGGCTCCTTTCTTTGGCAAGGACCGCTTGGGTCAATTGATGGCGAGAATAGCTTGTGGGTAGAAGAGTCAGGGCTGTACTTTGCAGAAGTCACGCTGTATGAAGGATGTGTGTTGGTATCCAACACCTTACAACTCACAGAATATGCAACTCCTTTTCTCTATGCTGAAGACGAGACTGTTTGCATGGGTGGTAGTACCGATATCTGGGTTTTTTCGAATAGCTTAGAAACAATAGAATGGCTTCCTCCATTATCTGGTGGGGATAGTATCGTCACAGTATTTGATCCTGGGATTTATTCAGTCACTGTGACGGGTTGCGATATTACTACCGATATCAGTATTGAAATCGAATCTTTAGAACCCGAAGTATTCATTGCTCTCGCCGATTCTACTCCGGTATGCACAGGCGATAGTATTCTGGTATCTGCAACTGAAGGTTTTGAAGAGTATGAATGGAGCCCTGTGGGACAAGAACAGTCTCAATGGTTTGAAGATGAAGGTTCTGTTTTTGTTACTGCTTTCACCGATGAGGGCTGTCAAGCTGTTTCCAACACGCTTGAACTAACATTCGAACCAATTCCACCTGATCCGACGTTTCAATTCGAACTGCCTTGTGAAGGAGAGCCCATGGAAATCCTTGTGTCGTCTGACCTCGAAGTCAATGTGCTAAATGACCTCGGAGGTTTTGTCATTTCAAATGACTCCATACAAGAGATAGAGCAGCTATGGAACGATACCACCTTATACGTCTTTCTAGCTTCACCTTATTGCAATGGAGACACAGTAGCTTTAGACCTTTCCCCCAAGCCTTATCCGGATGAGCCGATTCCATTGACAGATGCTCCTGTTTGTACGGGAACAGATCTTACTTTGGAAGTATTAAATGCTGAGGCAGATGTTATATATACGTGGCTTACGCCAAACGGAGATATGCTCCAAGGAGGAGAGTTAATAACATATGGAATTTACGATCTCTCCCAAGAGGGCGCATATCTGGCATACGCCGATTTAGAAGGCTGTTTGAGCGATACGGTTGGAATCGATGTGAATCTTTTTGAAACCAGACAGGTGGACCTTCCGCCTGATACTTCGCTGTGTTTCATAGAAGATTTCTTTATTGAGGCCGACACAATCTTCGCCTCATACTTGTGGTCAGACAATAGCACTGATTCTATTTTCTACCCATCCGAAGATAATCCGGGTCAAATATTTCTTGTTGCTACCGATTTTAATGGTTGTGAATCGGTAGACTTTGTAACGGTGAATTTCATTAATTGCTTAGTGGTTGTACCCAATATTATCACGCCAAACGGAGATGGGATAAATGACTTATGGATCATTGAGCTGGATCAACCACAATTCTATCAGGTCATCGTCTATAACCGTTCAGGGAGAAAAGTGTATCAAGGAAACGATCCCACAGCAGGCTGGGATGGTACAAACTCACACTCAGGAGAGCCTTGCCCCGAAGGGACATATTTCTATGTGTTACAAGTAAATGATTTTGAAGGTAGACTAATAGAAGAGCAAGGAAGTCTGACAATTTTGAGAGATTAGACCGAAACAAGGTTCTTTTCTTCAACTATTTACGAAAAGGAACGTCTTAGCTTTGAGAATTGAGCCAATCAATAATTGACTATTACGACCGATACTTATCTTGCCGAAAATTCAATAGAATTGAAGAAATGCAGTTAAATGAGTTGTTCATGATGCAAATTCAAAAGAGTCCTAATCCCTAAACCCTAGTGAAAAACCTAATCGTTCTAATCATCTTCACGCTTTCCTTTCAGGGGGCTTTTTCCCAGTCTTTTTGGGCAAAAAAACAGGCAGGCGGAAATGTAGACGAGACCTTGGATATTGCAAGCGACGGACTAGGAAACTCTTATTCAACGGGCTATTTCAGCTCTTCAGCTCAGATCAACGAAACAACTTATTCGGTTCAGGGACTTACAGATATATTCGTAACAAAAGTCTCTTCAAATGGTGTCAATCTTTGGTCCGAGTCCTTTGGCGGAAGCCAATCAGATCGGGGGTTAGGGGTAGCAGTCGATGGAGTTGGTAATGTATTGGTTTGCGGTTTCTACACCGGTAGCATTAATTTTGGCAATGGCGTTTCTTTAACTTCCAATGGTGGGCAAGATGCGTTTGTATTAAAGCTCGATGCCAACGGAAATGCCATTTGGGCTAGAACAGGAGGAAGCTCAGGCAACTCGGACAGAGCCAACGCTGTAGCAGTAGATGGTTCGGGAAACGTAATCATCACAGGACAGTTTTCTGGGGCTGCCGATTTTGGTGCATTCACGCTCGATGCCACTGATGGTACCAATGATGCCTTTATCCTTAAGTACGATAGCAACGGAAATGAGCAGTGGGCAAAGCAAGGCACAGGTGAAGCACTCGATCGAGGCTTGGGAATAACCACTGACAATTCAGGGGCTGTGTATGCAACGGGACAATTCAGTGGCGACATCAGCTTTGATAATAGCTACTCCAATACCATTCAAAATGCCATTTTTCTCATCAAGTATTCCTCAGCCGGGAATGAAGAATGGTTTCGATGGGGTGGGGGAAGCGAGGAAAGTATTTCCTACGACATTGCCTCAGATGGAAATTCGGTTTTTCTAACGGGAGATTTCGGTACAACTTTGAACTTTTTCGGAACCGGATCTACAGTTACCCTCACTTCGGGATTTTCCAGTTCCGTATTTCTATTGAGTATTTCAGGATCGGGAGGTTTCTCTTGGGGTGAGGCTGCGGGTAGCAATAGCAATGTTTCTTCACGCGGAATCGATTTCTCATCGGGAAATATCGCCATAGCGGGATGGTTCGAATGCACTTTCGATTCTTACAGCGACGAATATGGCGAAGCTGCATTTAATTCTCTCGGATCAAAAGATGCATTTGCGGCCATTTATTCGTCGTCGGGATCATTCCAATGGGCCCGAAACTTTGGCGCGGGATCTGATGAGCAATGCAATTCGATAACTCTCTTGCCCGATGGTTTCGTGGTAGTAGCAGGATCTAATGGAGGCAGCGGATTAATCGTTCCCGTAACAAACGCTCCGGTAAACGGAATGTCCGATTTGATCGATAATGAGAATTCAGGAATAAATTATTGCGGAGATTCGAACTACGGAAACTACCGCTCATTGGAGGGTTCAGGAGGTTTGGATGGTTTTGTTCTCAAGGCTATAGACCCTTCGAGAAGACCAATGGATTTCTATCAGCGTTCGGGTGGTGGGTGCGACCTGACCATTCCTGACGCGTGTATTTATCTGAATTCCTCACCGTCTGTTCCCGAGCCATGTCCTGAAAGCACAATAGCGTGTCCGCCATATGCCATCACAGCTTCAAACTACTCATTAACGGGAATCACTTTCGCCGAAAATTACCAATGGAGCTTCTCAGGTTCCACGGGAGTTGTGTCTTTGGTAACTTCAGCGGCCAGCGAAAGTGTGACCATTACTTCCCAAGACGGATGTTACTCTGTTTCAGCTGATATTGAAGTAGATGTTTACCCCGAGCCTGTGCTACCTTTAATAACAGATAGTGAAGGAGTGAATAACTCGGCATCGTTGACAACACCTGTTTTTGTGTGCCCTGGAGAGACTGTTGTCATTTCTGCCGAATTTCCTGACGACTACTCTTTTCAATGGTCGGGTGGACAGTTTGGGGCCAACCCTGTTTTTACTGAAGAAATTTCAGTCACCGAAGAAGGCGCATACTTCATCTCTGTTACTACTCCTGACGGTTGCAGCACGTTTAATGTGATCAGCGTTATATTCTACGATATTCCTGTAGACACTCCCCCCTTGATTGCATTTCCTCTTTCAAATGATACCATTCAGCTTTGCGATGGAGGCTCCTTTCCTGTTAACCTCTTAGATTCCCTTACCGCTGATCCTTATCCAACTCAACAATACCAAATAACATGGTCCGTGACGCCGGGTACGATTATCGGTACATCAGGGTCAGCCACTGTTACTCCTGAAGAGGCAGGCTGGTATGTGGTAACTGTTGAGTTAATCTCTCAGGAGAATCCTTGTACAGATGAGATACTCACCCAATTTACCTCAGATTCGATCTATGTGGAAGTTGTTCCGGTTCCTGAGGCCTCCATTGAAATCATGGGGCCCGAGTTCTTCTGCCCGGGAGATACATTGGTGTTCTTTCTCGAATATGACGGGCTTTTAACTTTCGAAGATTTTGAACCTGTAGAAAATTTTGGAGATAGTATTTATGTTGCTGCTCCCGGGTTTTATCAAATCACTGCAACCGCGACAAATGAATTCGGATGTTCTGATTTGGCAACAGATTTTATATTGGTTCAAGAAGTTCAAACGCCCGAAATATTCACCAATCCCGAAGAGGCCGTAGTTTGCCCCGGCGATAGCGTTCAGATAATAACTACTAGTCCGGGGTCTATTACATGGCAAGGCCCATCAGGAACCTTCGAAGGGCAGTCAGACATTTATGTGCAAGAACCAGGACTCTATTTCGCAGAAGTTGAATTTTATGAAGGATGCGGACTTGTGTCCAATACCATTGAGGTATCTGAATTTGCCACTCCCTTTTTGGATGGATCCAATGCGGTTCTTTGCCCAGGTGGCGAAGTCGATATAAGTATTGTTAGTTCCTCATTAGATGCCATCGAGTGGCAAGCGCCCTTTTCGGGAAGTGATACCGTACAGACGGTCACAGAACCTGGAATCTACTCTGTAATAGTGACGGGATGTGATGTGGAGATTGAACTTTTCATAGAAGTAGAATTAACGGAATACAGCGTAGATATTGAAGTGATAGACCCTGAACCGACCTGCGACGGCGATAGTATTCTGATAGCCGCTACACCTGGTCTGGAAACCTACCAGTGGTTTCCCGAAGGGAGCGAAGAGGAGGAGTGGTTTACCGAAAATGGAACTGTTTTCGTTGTGGGCATAGACGAATACGGATGTGAATTGGCTTCGAATCAAATCGAAATCAATTTTGAAGAAGTTCCACCATTGCCCACCTTCGACTTTACACCTGTTTGTGAAGGAGAGCCTTTTACGATAGAAGTGAATTCAAATCTTCAAATCAACTTTTTGGAAAGCGCTGATGGAGAGATCATCTCAAATGAAAGCACCGTTTTCATCTCCGAATTTTTAAGTGATACCACCTTTTACGTATACCTCAATACGGAACTTTGTGATGGACCAATTGACTCAATTACCGTTGGACCAAAGCCATTTCCCGAAGAACCAATCATAGCAACTGACGCACCCGTTTGTACCGGAGAAAGCTTATCCCTCGAAGTGCTCAATGCGGCTGGCGGCGTAGATTACGTCTGGCTTACACCAACGGGTGACGTCTTGCAAGGCGATATAGTTTCTTACAGCATATCAGCATTGGATCAAGAAGGGGAGTACCTGGCTTACGCCAATCTGGAAGACTGCATTAGTGATACCGCAGGGATCGATGTCAGCCTGTTTGAAACGCGACAAGTCAATCTTCCTCCTGATACGTCATTGTGTTATCGACCCGATTTCATCGTCGCTCCCGATACCCTCTTTGATAGCTACCAGTGGTCTGATGGTACCAATGATTCTATTTACAATCCGGAGCTCGAATCGTCACTGATGGTAAGCTTAGTCGCTACGGATTTCAACGGTTGTCGATCGGTTGATATTATCATTATTCAATTTGCCGATTGCACCATCCAAATTCCTAATGTAATTACACCCAATGGCGACGGATTAAACGATGAATGGATCATCGGACTTGATCAGCCCTTGTTTTTTGAGGTGGTCGTTTACAACCGCTGGGGAAGAATCGTTTACGAGAGTAAAGACTTTACGACTTATTGGGACGGCACGAATGACAAGTCAGGAGAACTCTGCTCCGAAGGAGTTTACTTCTACATCATTCGAGTAAATGATTTTGAAGGGCGAGCTTTTGAGCAGCAGGGAAATTTGACCTTGTTTAGAGACTAATTTTAAGGTCTGGTTTTCTCAATTTTTTCGTAATTTTCAAGATAGGTGGGGAGTGCCGCCGAACCGTACCAAGGAATAATTTCCGTTTCGAAGACTCCTGCTGCAATGGACGGGTCAGTGCTTAGTAGTTCTTCTGCTTCTTCCGTAGTAGCAGCATTTAGGATAAACAGACCGCGGTATTTCAAGTCGTTTTCTCCAAAAGGACCTGCAACTGAGAGCATATTTTGTTCCGCCAGTCGAGTAATATTATCGAGATGACCACGCATCAAAACTGCCTAAGAGTCTTTATCAGTTACCTGATTTGTGCCTGTTTTGAGGATTACCAAACTATACATTTTCATCCCGTAATCGTCGGCACCGAGTTGCTTCGCAAGATCGGCATCGTAGTTCGGGTTTTGGGCTGAAAGATCGAAAATCAATAAAAGTGAAAATAAAAGTATAGTCGTTTTCATAGAGGTAAAGTTGGTGGTCTTGCCGTGATCATTTTTTTGAAAAAAGATCGGGTATGTTGTTCTAACTATTTGATCAAGGATCGGCTTTGCTTCTTATTTCCTAAATTTCGGAATAACCATTCATTGATAAAATTCAATTCAGGAAGAGAAAAAAAGAGAAAAGAAAATCGATGGTGAAATTGAATACAAATCACAAAGTACGCAGTTTGAACTGGCACACTCTTGCTAGTAAGGAAATTGCAGACCACCTGAAGACTGATTTGAGTAATGGTCTTTCCAAGGAGGAAGCCAAATCTCGCCTCGAACAATACGGTGAAAATCGCATAACCACCAAAAAACGACAAAGCGATTTGGTCCGTTTTATACTGCAGTTCAATCAACCGTTGATTTATATCCTTTTAGGTGCAACTTTGGTTACGCTTTTGCTGAAAGAATATCCGGATGCAGCCGTCATCTTTGCCGTGGTCCTGGTCAACTCCATTATTGGCTACATCCAAGAAACCCGAGCATTGAAGGCTATCGACTCCCTTTCAAAGAGCATGAGTACCACAGCTACGGTAGTCCGAGATGGGAAATCATCCGTAGTGAACAGTATAAATTTGGTTCCGGGAGATATCGTGAAGGTGCAACCCGGAGATAAAATGCCTGCTGACCTGCGCTTGGTATCGATCAAAAACTTACAGGTCGATGAATCTGCGCTTACGGGCGAATCGGTAGCCACGGAAAAGAGTATTGAAACAGTCGCTGAGGATGCCATTCTCGGTGATCGTCTTAATATGGGTTTCGCTACAACAGTTGTTACTTATGGCACAGGTAGAGGCATTGTGATCAGCACGGGTGATCGCACTGAGGTCGGAGAGATAAACAAAACCATCGCCTCGACCAAAGAGCTCGATACTCCATTAACCCTGAAAATCAAAAACTTCAGCCATACTTTGTTGTGGATAATTTTGAGTCTTGCCTTTATTATCCTTGCGGTAGCGTATTTGCGCGGTGAAGATTTGGCCGAAGCTTTTATGGTTGCGGTGGCGTTGATGGTGGGGGCTATACCTGAAGGTCTTCCCGCTGCAGTGACCATTATGCTCGCCATCGGTGTGGGTAAAATGGCGAAAAAGCAAGCAATAATTCGCAAACTCGTAGCTGTAGAAACCTTGGGGAGTACCAACGTCATCTGTTCTGACAAAACGGGAACCCTCACCGAAAATCAAATGACGGTTCAAAAGATATTGGCGGGAGGCGACCATTTTGATGTAACAGGAATAGGGTACAAGCCAGAAGGAAAAGTTCTTTTTGAAGGTGAGGAAGTTACCCTTTCAAAAAAACCCGCCATTCATCTTTTACTGAGGGCCAGTGTATTATGCAATCACAGCCGTATTGTGGAAGAGAATGGCAGATGGGTTGCTGAAGGAGATCCTACGGAGGCAGCTCTGATTAGCGCCGCGGAAAAAACGGGTATCAAAGACCACTACATCGACCGATATTTCCCATTGATCGACGAGATTCCCTTTCAATCGGAATACCAGTATATGGCCACTTTGCATCGGCACGATGAGAATCTCCTTTTCATGAAAGGTTCCGTGGAAGCAATCTTGCGCTCTTCCGACTACATGATGGATCCTGAAGGGCATCATATAAAAATTGATGAGCCCATATTGCGAAAAAAAGCTGAGCAATGGGCTGCTGAGGGTCTACGAGTTTTGGCATTTGCATACAAGACCTTTGATTCCGAAAAAGAAGATGTAGACCACGAAGATGTAGCTGAGGAAATGGTTTTTATCGGTCTTCAAGGAATGATCGACCCGCCGAGAAAGGAGGCTATTGAAGCTGTAGCGCTTTGTCAACAAGCGGGCATTCACGTCAAGATGATCACCGGCGACCATGCTTTGACCGCAGCTACTATCGCAGATCAATTGGGGGTTGAAGGAAAAAAGAAAGGTGGCAAGCTGCAAGCCTTGACCGGGGTGGAACTCGGGAAACTTTCGGAAAATGAAATGGAGAAAATGGCCAATGATTTTTCAGTATTCGCCAGAGTGAGTCCTGACCAAAAACTAAGATTGGTAAAAGCCCTCCAGGCCACCGATAAGGTGGTAGCCATGACGGGCGACGGTGTAAACGATGGCCCCGCTCTGAAGCAAGCAGACATCGGGGTAGCCATGGGAATCATGGGCACGGAAGTAGCAAAAGATGCTTCAGATATGGTTTTGACAGATGACAATTTCGCATCTATCGAAGCCGCAGTGGAGGAGGGGCGGGGAGTTCTGGATAACCTGACAAAGTTCATTGTTTGGACCCTCCCAACCAATTTGGGCGAAGCACTGGTCATCCTCGCCAGCATAATATTTTCCACCAGACTACCACTGGCTCCTGTTCAGATTTTGTGGATCAATATGACCACTGCAGTTTTATTGGGCTTGATGTTGGCCTTTGAACCCAAGGAGCCGGGCATAATGGATAGGCCTCCTGTTCCATCTCGGAGACCCATTCTTTCCTTTCCTTTGATAATGCGGACGCTCCTCGTAGGCTCCTTGATCACTTTGGCTGCCTTTCTCTTGTTTCAATATGAACTTATGATAGGGTCTGAATTTGCAGAAGCGCAAACGGTTGCTGCCACGGTATTTGTTGCCATGGAAACATTTTACCTGTTCAATTGCCGCTCTTTGCGTAGGTCGGTTAGAGAAATCGGTTTGTTTTCAAACATGTGGGTGTACTATGGGGCGTTCGCCATGCTGGGTCTACAGCTCATTTTCATTCATGCACCGTTTATGAATGCATTATTCTATTCAGCTCCCATTAGTCTGGACTCTTGGTTAAGAATAATGGCCGCCGGAGTGGGGCTTTTCATCATCGTTTATTTGGAAAAAGCCATTCGAAAAAGACTGACCGGCACCGAAGAGTACTGACCTGTGTAACAGGCTCATTTCAATCTTATACTGAGTTGGGACGTTTATCGTGAAAGCGAAAGACTGAAATCTTACATTCATTGAGGGCTTATAAAGGACTATTCAATCTTCACTTTTCTCTATCTGGAGCGAATTGACCACCATTCTGATATGGTGGTACTGGTACTCCCCGTCAAGAGCGCGATGTACCGCAGAGGTTCCGCCTGAGCCGTATTCGATCAAAGCCTCACGAATTTTGGCAATATCCTCAGTTCCCATGTATTTATCCAGTTTGAGCACACCTTCTTTAATTCCATTCGCCACGTGTGTCCAGATGGTTGATTCAGCCAACGATCGCTTAATGGCAATTTGCGCAGGTGTCAATCCATCTTTTAGCAAGCGATAAGTTTCCTGATAGGTTGCACCCTTTTTTGCAGGTTTCTTTTTTTCCTTTCGGGAAGCATCTTTAATGGGGTTCTTTCCCAACTCAAGCTTCACCTTTTCCAAAATTTTCTCTCTGCGCGCTTTCTTCAGGGCATCGTACTTTTCTGTATCCAGCGACATTTGATTTTGCAAAATCCCTTCAGCGATGGGCTTGGCAAGCCAAAGCTTGGTGATCTGATTCATCAAAGTGTGATCAATCTCTTCTGCCAGTCTCAGGTAGGTAACCGTCTTTGACAGACCTCTTACAAACTCCAAATGCTTCAAGAGATTCTCCAACTCGTCAAACAGCTTATTGCGGTAGTATTGAGTACCTTTCTCAATACGGTCGAGTAGCTTCTCATTATCACCTGCAGTCACCAATTGGTGCAATTGCCGCCTGAACTTAATGGTATTCTCTTTTTCGGCTTCAACAGCGCGCTTGATACTGACAAGTGTGGTGTTCATCTCGGGATCGGAAAACCGACCTTTATCGCCAGCCTTGTTCAAGACATAATCTACTCGTTTTGGAATCTCATCAAAATTAAAAGTCTCATCCAAACTTTCGATGAGATAGACTTGACGACCTCTTTCGAGAATTTCTTCCGGTGGTGCTTGTGCTTCTTTTCGCTCAGCGAATCGGGTCACTTGATGATCTCCCGATATAGCTCCTGAATGAATCTTCGTTCGCAAAAACAGTCCCTCCAAACTTCTTAAACGCGATAAGGCCACGTATACCTGACCAGGTGCGAATGCTCGCCCTACGTCGATAACGGCTTGATCAAAGGTCAATCCTTGGCTCTTGTGTACCGTTACCGCCCAGGCGTATTTCAGCGGGAAATGTGAGAAATTACCCAAAACTTCTTCCTGAAGTTCGTTGTCGGAATTGACCGTAAATTTCGAGTTCGTCCAGCTCATTCGTTCCACTTCGATCTCGCGGTCTTCATCGTCAAGATCTACTTTGATCGAGTCGTTTGTCAATTCTGTCACCGTTGCTAACTTCCCGTTGTAGAAGAGATTGCTGACGTTATCATTTTTGATAAACATGACCCGTGCACCCACTTTGAGTTCCATCTTTTCGGCAATGGGGTAAAGCTTTTCGGGAAAATCCTTTTCAATCTCTGCTTCATAAACAAATGACTTCCCCTTGAGTGATTCGAGTTCGCCTTGGTTGATTTTATCAGCTTGGGCGTTATGCGTACAAAGCGTGATTGCCTTTTCGGGCGGCTCTTTCCCGTAGTGCCGATTCAAGGCAGCGATATCAGCTTCAGTACTTTTGTTGGTTCGGAGTCTATTCAGAATCTCAATAAATGATTGATCCTCTTGTCGAAAAACCTTGTCCAACTCCAGATAAACGAAGCCTGACTTTTTCAAAGCAGTAGATTCAAAGAAGTGAATTGAAGAGTAGAACTTCTGTAGGACACTCCATTCCCTGTCACGCACAATTGGCGGAAGCTGGAAAAGATCACCAATCAGTAGTAGCTGAACTCCACCAAATGGTTTTCTATAATTACCTCTCGCCGCTCTGAGTCTGTAGTCCAGTGCGTCGAGAATATCGGCTCGTAGCATGCTCACCTCGTCAATAACCAATAAATCAATCTCGCGAAGGACTTTCTTCCGATCCGAATTAAGCGGGTTTTTTCTAGCGAGGATAGAGTTATTAAAGAACGCTCCCCAATCTGCTTGGACAGTCTCATCAGGTACGTAGGAGCCAAGCGGCAGCAGAAACTGCGAGTGAATGGTAACACCGCCTGCATTTAGCGCGGCAATGCCCGTAGGAGCTACTACAATAAAGCGCTTATGTGTTTTTTCACTAAGACTTTTGAGGAAAGTTGTCTTTCCCGTCCCTGCTTTTCCCGTAAGGAATACATGCTGAGAGGTAGAGTTGATAAACCTGGCGGCTAGCGTTGCGATGTCGTCACTTGTACTCATAGCTTCAATAGATGCAGAAAAATACTCATTTTTGAGGTTGGTTATGCTCACGAAGAACCGAATAATATTTCTTGTCTATTTCGCTCAGCTTGGATTTCTTTTAGGAACTGAGCCTTTGACCTATTTGATGGTGGCCTACCTCACCGCCGAATTTGCAGCAATCATCTTGGTTTTCACTTTTTATAAAATGAGACATGATGGCAACTATATTACTCATATGCTCAATATTCCAGGAGGTGCACTTTTCGTTTTTCTATTCTGTATCATAGCCTACTATCTGGGAGTCGCTGTTGAAGAAATCCCTGAACCCATTAGAGGTCAAGAGGCAAATGTCAATCCCTTGGAGCCTTTCATCGATAATTTTATCCCGATATCATTCACTTTCATTGGCGTGCTTGCAGCGCTTTTGGCGGAAGTCTTGCAAATGGAGAAGATAAAACAAATGGAGTTTCTGGATCGAGAATTCAGGCTGCAGACACTCACGGTGCTGGGAGTGATCGCAGTAGGTCTTTTTTCGTCTGCTCTTTATCAACTCGACTATCGAATCCCCATCATCGCTATGGGATTGGCCCGCTTAGGAATGGAAACCTATTCCACGAAAAAACACCTGAAGCTCAAAAAGGTGATTTCAGAAAAAATGAATCAAGCAAAAAGTCAATTAAACGTTCGTTGAGACGCTTATCAAAGTATTGTTTCCTTTCTTCTTATTCCCCTTTACCGACTGCTCTAAACCCCTCACGTAGATTCATCGATTGAATAAGTAGATTCGGTCAGTCTCTTTTTCATTGCCCCTTGGTTCGCGGCATATTCGTATCGGATTTAATGCCAACGACCATGCGACTGCTTTCCATCATATTCGTTTTTATAGCTCTCCCAACTTGGGCACAGATACAGGTTTCGGGAACAGTACGCGACTCCAAAAGCGAAAGCATTCCCGGGGTGAACGTTTGGATCAAAGATTCTTTCGACGGTGCCTCAACCAATGCCGTTGGAGAGTTCTCGTTCGAAACGGAAGCGGCTGATAGCCTTGTTCTCATACTTTCATCCGTTGGTTTTCACCAAACTGAAATCACGCTCAAGGAGACAACCAATTTGACCATCACTTTAAAAACTTTGGTGAACGAACTAAATGCTGTATCCATTACAGCCGGTACCATTGAAGTAAATGAAAAAGCGACATCGGTTGTGATGAAACCTCTCGATATTCTTACCACCGCAGGAGCACTTGGCGATATCACGGGCGCCTTAGCGACATTGCCCGGGACAGCTACTGTGGGAAATGACGGGAGACTTTTCGTAAGAGGGGGAGACGCCTCCGAAACAGCTATCTTTTTTGACGGGCTTCGAGTTGGAAACGCCTATGGCTCAACCACGGGAAATGTGCCAACTAGAAACCGATTCAGCCCCGTACTATTTAAAGGAACTTTCTTCAGCACTGGTGGCTACTCGGCTGAGTTTGGCGACGCACTTTCATCGGTATTGGCACTGGAAACGGTTGATCGACCGGTTAGAAACCAGAGCGACTTTTCGTTTATGAGTGTCGGAGCGACTGCCTCGTCCACTTTTGTGGGAGAGAAGCAATCGGTTACCGCACAGGGAGGCTATATCAACTTGGCTCCATACCAAAACGTGGTGGAGCAAAACTTCGATTGGGACAAGGCTCCTGAGACGATAGATGGTCAGGTGATTTATCGACACGATCTCGGGAAAGACGGAATCATCAAGGGTTTTGTAATGGGATCGAAAAGCGAAATGGCGCTTTATCAGCAAAAAGTCGGATCTGAAGACCAAGGGAACAGGCTGGGAGTGGAGAACACCTTCGGCTTCGGAAATGCAACGTATGAGCTGCCGCTCAATGACAAATGGCTCCTTGAAGGAGGAACATCGCTTAGCCTCAATAGAGATCACTATGATTTGGATACGGCCTCATTTGATATAGACAACAACTTATTGCATGTAAAGCAGAAGGCTACACATTACCTCACTGAATCTTTTAAGGTGAAAATCGGTGCCGAAGTTTTCTTTCTTGAATATGCCGAGACCATCGTAGAACTCAATGCCGAAAGAGGTTTTGAGGAGTTACGCTCTTCAGCATGGACTGAAGCTGAGTGGTACATCAACCCTAACTGGACCGTGAGGGGTGGACTACGCGGATCAAATTTCAGCGAAAGCGATATAAGTCGAGTAGAACCAAGATTGGCAGCTGCCTATCAGCCATATGAACATGGAACCATATCGATAGCAGCGGGAAGGTTCAGTCAGCCACAAGCCAGTAGCAATCGTGTGATGGCTCCGGGCATCGACCCGTCAAAGGCGGATCATATTCAATTGAGCTTCCAGCACGCTACTCAAAAGAGAACATTGCGCGCTGAAGCTTACTACAAGGATTACAACGATTTCGCCACCATCGAAGCTGAAGGCATTCAAGCCGCAGGAGATGGATACGCCAGAGGTTTTGATCTCTTTTACCGCGAGCAATCACTGATCAAGAATGCCGACTTCTGGTTGACTTACAGTTATGTGGATAGCAAGCGACGCTTCAACGGTTTTGAGACCCAGGTAAGACCAAACTACGCTCCACAACACAACTTCAGCGCTGTGATGAAGTATTGGATTGCAGACTTGAAATCACAAGTAGGAGGAACTTTTAGCTGGAATAGCGGGCACCCTTACGACAGCCCGAACAGAGCAGGGGAGATGGAGTCACTTTCTCCAGACTATGCTTCGCTTTCATTGAATTGGAGCTACCTCTTTCGACAGAATTTGATCATACACGCTTCAGTGAGTAACGTAACGGGGCGCGAAAATGTCTTCGGATATCGCTACGCGAATGAGCCCAATGAAAACGGGTTTTACGAACGAGAACCCAATGGTCAAGCCGCTCCATTCTTTGCTTTCATTGGTGTGTTTTGGACTCTTTCATCAGATAAATCAGCAAATCAACTAAACAACTTATAAACTCTAAAAATCAATTTATTATGAAAACTCTAACAACAACAATTATCCTAATTATGGTAACAGTATTTTCACTCTCTGCACAAGACGGAGCCTATGAAAGAGCCATGAAAAAAGCACTGACTGAAATGGAAGATGCCCAATCACCCGATGCTATGTTGGCTGCAGCGAATACATTTGAGCGCATTGGTCAAAAAGCAACTGACGAATACTTGCCAAGCTACTATGCCGCTTTAAATCTCCTCAACTACAATTGGACATTGCAGGACCCTGCCAAGCGCGATGAAGTTATCGAACGTGCCATGGAGCAAGTAAAAAAGGCACAAGCCATTTCACCAAATAATGATGAAGTGGAAGTTCTATACGGATATGCTCTTATGGCCAAGATGACCGTAGACCCTATGAACCGCGCGCAATCTTACAGCCCTCAAATCATGCAAAGCTTTGGAAAGGCGATGGCGATGAATCCTGAGAATCCACGCGCGAAAGTGATGATGGCTCAAATGGAAAAGGGAACGGCTCAATTTATGGGAACGGATAGTCCGAGAGCTTGTGAATTGGCACGTCAAAGTGCTGAATTGCTGAAAAACGAAAAGCCTTCTGATGAGCTACAACCTTCTTGGGGTATGGATTCTGCTCAGGAGATCTTAGAGGGATGTAATCACTAATTCATTCAATACCTGCTACCAGTGGATTAAGCGTTGGCAGCATTATTAAAAACTTCATTATGTCTGATCTTGCAAAAGACCATAGATTCTTGGTAGGACCTATTAAATCATTGCAGAAATGAAATCCAATAGCTCAATTTTTCATGTTCTCATTGACCCGAACATATAACACATCAAAAGCTTCAAAAATGAAATTCATATATATTAATTTTATCAAAGCAATTACACTTGTAACTATCTGCATACTTACTTTTTCTTGTAAAAAAGAGGGAGGGTATAGCGGTAATATTGACCATGCAGCCGATCTGTCTTTTACAGTGCCTTTCTCCTTTATTCCCGGAGATACCATAATATGGGAAGAGGACATTGATTCGGGAATTAACTATGCTATCAATACCGAGCTCAAGGAGCATGACAACGCTTCTTTAGTAAGACTCGAAATTGTGAACTTAGCTATCAGATCTTCGGATGTATCAACGTTTTCTTACCTCGATAGTTTAGCTATACATATGGCCTCGAGAAACCTAGATGAAACTGCCGAATACGGAATTCCAGAAAATGCGCTATTCATTTCTTCAGTTGGACCAGAAAAACTTTCTGAAGCGAGTTTTAATGGAAATCTACAAAATGTTAATGTGAAAGGCATATTCACAAACACAGACAATTTCAATATCTACTACGAATGCTTTTTGAACGATGGAATCTTACAGATTCAACAAGATCGAAATATTGAATTAAGCATCACATTTAGGGCTCTAATCGAGTCCTAAACGGCAGCGAAAACTGAAGAGAAAAGGGTTTTTTCCGAACTAACAGTCCTTATGATGAATCAGGATTTTCTGAAAAGTAAGAGTACACCGTCGCGATGAGTGAAAAGTGAATTTAGACACTTTTTCGTGTGATTCTCATTTGAATGCTTGCGTTCATCTGTTATCTCTTTATTCTGAGCTTTAAATTTTAATGGCCTCAATGTTCTCAGCGTCTTATGAATAACTCTGGAAAGAAAATCATGACGGATCTCACAAACAACCATAAATTAGCCATCGTGAATAGTCAGAATCCATTTCGTACAAAGAAAATCGGTCGATTTCTCCTGATCAATCTCGCTCTGGCTGCAGGGATCCAACTCAGCTTTTGCCCATCCTGCTTTACAGATGCAGGAATTTTTCTGAAGAATATAGATGACTTTGTCTACTCTTTCCTCTTGTCTTGTTTCCTCAGCGGTGGTATTGGGTTTATTATTGAGAAGGCCGATAAATACTTCCCCTGGCTGGATGCTCCATTCAGCAGGTTGGTTTTCGATATTTTGGTGGTGACTACTTACACTTTTGTAGTTAGTCTTTGTCTGGCAACTATCTTTTCCGTTTACGTATGGGATTACTTTAAATTGGATGAAGTCGGTTGGGAAGGAATGGTGAACTCTACGAAAATGCCCATCATCATTGCATTGAGCATTACATTAATTCTGACCAGTAGAAGTTTTTTGATGGAGTGGAGGCAAGCGGCTATCGATGCTGAGCAAATGAGAACCGAGCGTCTGGCTTGGAAGTATCAAAGCTTGAAAGATCAGTTGAACCCTCATTTTCTCTTCAATTCTCTCAATGTTTTGAGTAATCTCGTTTACGAGGATGCCGATCAGGCCAATGCCTTTATCGAAAAGCTATCGAAGATTTATCGGTATGTACTCGACGTACAATATGAGGAGCTGGTAGAATTGGATCAAGAGTTGGCTTTCGCCAAAAACTACCTCGAACTACAGGAGCTACGCTTTGGCAGCAAAATCAGTTATGTCATTAGAGTTAATGACTCGGTGAAATACGCTATTCCGCCGCTTACCCTCCAGCTGCTATTGGAAAATGCCGTTAAGCACAATGCGGCTACCAAGGATAAGCCACTTATTATTTCCATCATTCAGGAAGACGACCAATTGAAGGTGACCAATACATTTAACCCAAGGACTACTGAGCCTGAAGAGTCAGGAATCGGATTAAAAAACATCAAAGAGCGCTATAGTTTCCTTTCAAATCGGGAGGTGGTGATCGATCAGAATGAAGCGCTATTTGAAGTCAACATACCACTGCTAACCAAAACGCTGTCGTGATGAATTTTCTCATTATCGAAGATGAAGAGCAAGCTGCTAAGCGCTTGAAGCGACTAATTTCCGCGCTGGTGCCTAAGGCCTTTATTCACGGACCTTGTGAATCCGTTAAAGAAGCCGTTCAATGGTTTTCTGAAAATCCAAAACCCGACCTGGCTTTTTTCGATATCCACTTGGCCGATGGATTGAGCTTTGAAATAGGAGAGAAGGTCAAAGTTTCTTGTCCCATCATCTTCACCACAGCTTACGATCAATATGCTATTCGAGCTTTCAAGCTCAATTCGGTCGATTATTTGCTAAAGCCAATCGGCGAAGATGATCTTTCGGGCGCCATCGAAAAATTCCAAATGCATTTTCTCAACCATCCCGTCAAGGTTTTTGGAAATGACTGGCCAGAACAAATCAAGAGCGACTACCAAAACAAGTACAAAAAACGATTTGTAACAAGAGTAGGGGATCGGTTGCAAACCTTGGAGGTGAGTGATGCTAATTTCGCTTACAGCGAGAACAAAGGGACCTATCTCCGTAGCAAAGAAGGAAAAAACTATTTGGTGGACTACACTCTTGAGCAGGTTGAAGCTATGCTCGATCCGGCGGAGTTCTTTCGGTTAAACCGAAAGTACATCGCCCGTTTTGAAGCTGTGGATGAAATGCTCAGTTATTCCAATAGTCGACTCAAGGTGACTCTTCACGATTGGGATGATCAAGATATCGTGTTAAGTCGAGAAAAAACAAGAGAGTTTAAGCAATGGCTGGATCGCTAAGCCGCAATTCCTTCCTGAATGATCCGTACGAGAATAGGTCGAAGTCCGCTGAAAAGGAATTCTACTGCTATCACCATCACAATTAGCCCCATCATTCGCATCAAAACCTTATTGCCGGTTTCACCCAGCTTCTCGCTGATTTTTGAAGAGCTCACAAGAATTAAAAGCGTCAATATAAGAACCAGCGCTACAGTTGCTATCAAGGTTGCTTTTTGAGCAGGACCTTCGGCGAGATCCATCAAAACGATCATGTTTGTGATTGAGCCGGGTCCGCAAATCATTGGTATGCCTAAAGGCGTCACAGAAATATCGGTTACGTAAGACTTCTTATCCTCTTTGCGCACTTTCACCGAAGAAAGTCGAGCTTGCAGCATATCATAGCCCATCATGAAGAAGATGATTCCACCCACGACGCGAAAACTATCTACCGAAATCCCGAAGAACTTGAAGAGAAGATGACCTGTAAATGCAAAAAAGAGCAGTGCACCGAAGGCAACCAACACAGCTTTCAATGCCGTTTGTTTTTTTCCGTGTTTATCGAGACCAGCAGTCATGGTCATAAATACGGGCATGGTACCCAGTGGATTGATGAGCGTAAAGAATGAAGTAAAGGCCAGAATGGCAAAGCCGGTAATAGATTCCATTTGAATAGGGTGATTTTTTGCGGCCGCAAAGATACGCTAATTCAACCTTGAAATGCACAAATTTTGATCGGATAAATCTAATGAAAAAGGCGAATCCAAATGCTTTCTAAAAGGAAAGCCCGCTTCGAATACGAAGCGGGCTTAGGTTGAATTGGAAATGGTTTTTATTAGAGCTTAACTAGCTTTTCATTGACGATGGTTCCATCGACTAGTTGCACGTTGAGGAGATAGGTTCCAAATGACAGGTCAGAGACATCTATGCTTTGGAGCGAGTCAAGGAAATAAATCTGTTCTTCTTTGACCAGCTGACCGTTCATATTGAAAAATCGGATGACACCATCTTGTCCCTTCGAATACTCATCCAGCTCAAATTGAATAATATCAGATTCTGTAGGATTAGGATATATCACAAATCTGTCATCAGATCCAGAACCTGCTTCCCATAATCCCGTCAGTTCGCCCATCACCGCAGACCGATTCATGATAGGTACGCTTCCGCAGAGCTGATAGTACTGATGAGTTTCGGGCAAGGGATTAAAATCACTTACCAAACCGATTTTTAAAACTGCCCCCATTTCACTATTCTGAATCCACCCCGTATTCACCACAGAGTATGAGGTAGGGGTTCCTGCTATGGTAGCATCTGCGACATAAAGCAATTCAGTTCCATCTTCTCGATACACTCTTACCCACCTGTTGTCGACCCCACCCATGGGGCTCATGTCAGCATTGTATAGGACATACTCGACTGTTGTTGTGTCACAATCGAAAAGACTTCTAGAGATAAAATAGACAAAGTGAGTACCTGAGATACCCACTTGTGGAATGTCGATTTCGCGGTAAATCGTATTGTCCAAGTTGTATAGTGTAAATGATCCTTCATCATAATTGGAAGTAAATACTTTGAGAAGGTTATCATCTACGAGGACCAGTTGGGACTGATCTGCTTGGTATTCACCAATTAAATCAATCTGAGCACTTGCAGATTTGACTAAGATTAAACCTGTTAAGAAAATAAAGATCTTGATTTTCATGATATATTTAATAGTGGTTAATTAGATTCGAAATGTGCAAGAAATACCAATTGGAATTGCGCTTCGCATAGTAATTTAAGAAATCTTTGGAGAAGGACTCTAAACCCTTATTTTTGCCCTGGTTAAGTAGAGAGATTTTTACTTGGCACGCACTTTGTCAATAAGCCCACAAATAAAAAAACGAAATCCATGAAACGCATTTTGATATTATTTACTCTTGTTTTGGCGGCGGCCACCACATTCGCTCAAAGCGCAAAAAGAGTATCAGCTTACAACTATATGTCTGATGGTGAATTCTTAAAAGCTAAGGAGCCCATCGATGAAGCCATTACTGATTCCAAGACAGGTGTAGACGACAAGACTTGGAGATACCGAGGTCAGATTTATACCGGTTTAGCTCAAAACGATTACGAGGGAATTGACAAGGCAGACGCCATCAAAACAGCCATTGAGTCTTTTGAAAAGGCGATGGAACTTGATGTAAAGAACAAATGGAAGCAGGAAAACCTTTCCGGTTTGGCACAAGCACAAAACCTTGCCGTGAACATGGGAATCGCTGCTTACAATGCCTCTGAATTCGAAAAGTCCGCTAATCTCTTTTTGGTGGGGGAGGAAGCTGCAGCAAATCTAGGGGTAGTAGATACTCTCGCTTTATACAATGCAGGATTGGCAGCAGAACAAGCAGGTAATTTTGAAATGGCTTTGACTCAGTATCGCAAGGCCACGGAAATCAATTATTTAGGAGCAAAAATGTATCTCTACATGGCGAACTTGTACCAGCGTCAAGAGGATACGGATGGTTACCTCGCCATAATTCAGGAAGGGAGGAAAGCGTATCCGGAAGATGCCGACTTGATCGTTTACGAATTGAATTATTATCTGCAGAGTAAGAAGTTTGACGAAGCGAAGAACAACCTGCTTTTGGCCATCGAAAAAGAGCCGGATAATAAGCAGTTGTATTTCTCACTTGGTGTGGTTTACCAGGAGCTTGGAAATACCGAAGAAGCAGTGAAAGCTTATAAAAAGGCTATTGAAATCGATCCTGAATACTTTGATGCAGTTTACAACTTGGGCGCTTTCTACTTCAACAATGGTGTAGAAATGAACAATGCCGCAAACGAAATTGAAGACAATAAGGCTTACGAAGCGAAGAGAGCAGAGGCTAAAGCGGAATTTGAAAAAGGTCTACCGCATTTAGAGAAGGCTCATCAATTGGACCCGACTGATGTAGGTGCTATGGCTTCTTTACAACAATTGTACGCTCTCTTGGAAATGACCGACAAGTACCAAGAGATGAAAACAAAGCTTGAATCGGCGAAAGCTGAATAAGGAAACAGGTCGAAATATATTATGTTAAGTAAACCCATCGCCTTTGTGATGGGTTTATTTATGCAATATGAACAAGGTAATTATGAGGTACATACTTCCAATTATTATTTTTTTAGCTGTAGGCTGTGGAAATGGCAATGGAGAAAATGGTGAGCAGACGATTAAAGATTTGGAACGCGCTATAACGGCTATAGAAGATCGTCAGCAAGCCGAATATAAGATCATCGAAGACCAAGAGCGTATGATCAATATTATGGAAGGAAATATTGACAAGGCGAATAGTGAAGGAATGAAAGATAAAATCCGAAATGACATCAACGAGAAGCGAGTCATCATACGAGATGCTGAAGTCAATCTAAGAAACCAAGAGAAAGTACTAGGGGAGCTTTACGCGAAAAGAGATAGTATTATGAATAAATAGGCTACTCTGCGCAGCGTAAACCCTACTTAACATAATATAAATTATGAGTCATTCCGGATTGCATTTATTCATTTACATTTTACGGCCTTTGATATATAGAACTACTATCTAACTGAGCTGTTCTTTTTCTCTTAAAGCTACTCGAATATTTTTCCAACAATCTATTCAACTTCGGTTCGATAAACTTTTGGCAAAAAGGCTTCTCTGGATTGTTGTGGTAATAATCCCGATACTCCTCTGAATTCAATCTGAAATCTTTGAAATACAGCACTTCGGTAATAATCTTTTCGTCAAATTCGGCTTGAAGATTTTTCAGCGCTTGAAGGCATGACAATTCCTGATCAGCACTGAACACATAAATTGCCGATCGGTATTTTTTTCGCATACAGTGCGCACTGGTACAGCTATGCGAGTGCAAATGAATGGCTATCAAATTAGGCAATGAAATTCGTTGAGGATCGAACTCAAATAAGATCGCTTCTGAAAATGAATTATGCGGTGCAGCTGCTGATATCCAGCCTTGCCGGACCTTTTCGACCCCGATAACTGAACCGAAAATCCCTTCCGTACACCAATGACAGCTCCCTCCTAGCCCAATGATTGGGCTCATTATAAAGCCCTTTCATAAGGGCCAAATCGTTCGAAATGACAGGTATAACCATTGGGAATACGTACCAGATAGTCCTGATGCTCTGGCTCGGCAGGCCAAAACTTGGTAAAAGGCTCTAATGTAGTAACCACTTTTGAAGGCCACCTGTTTGACTCGTTTACTACTTGAATGAAATCATCAGCAGTCTTTTTCTCTTCTTCATTTTGGAAGAATACAGCTGATCGGTAGCTTGAGCCACGGTCATTCCCCTGGCGATCAACCGTCGTAGGATCATGAATACGAAAGAAATAATCTAGGATTGCTTCGTAATCAGTCACAGTGGGGTCGTATACAATTTCTATCCCCTCGGCATGCCCAGGATGATTTCTGTAGGTGGGATGATCGTTGCTACCACCTAGGTAACCCACTTCGGTATCGATTATACCGGGACGAACTCTAAAGAGATCTTCTACTCCCCAGAAACAACCACCTGCCAGGTATACCTTTTTTGTATTCTCCATTACCATTTCTTTACCCTTTAAACAGCAAATTCCTCCTCTGGTTCTGACTGTCGGTGTAAAACCACATGACTCAATAAATGATCTCAACTAAAACAAAAAAATCCATCCCAAAAGAGATGGATTTATAATATCTGTGAGGATCACTTATTTCATAATTCGAACATTGACCGCTACGGGACCTCTGTCTCCCGGTTCAACGTCAAATGAAACTTTGTTTCCTTCTTTGATTTCGTCTTCGTGTCTGGATACGTGTGTGAAGAGGCTTTCTTGAGAACCTTTGACTTTAATAAATCCAAATCCTTTAGACTCATCAAAGAACGATACAGTTCCTTCATTGACCATTACTTCATCACTTTCGCTCTTTTTCGGAATACCGAGAACGATATCTTCGGCTTCGATTTCTTCCTTCTCTGCCGGATCCGGTGGCGTATCTACGATTCTTCCGTTTTCGTCTACATACGCAATCATGTCGTCAAAACTAGTCGCTCCTTCTTCTTTGCGCTCTTCTTTACGCTTTAGCTTGTCTTCTTTTCGCTTCTGTTTCTTTTTTTCTTTTTCCCTCTTGCTGAAGGATTCGTGTGATCTACCCATTAATAATATTTGGTGTTAAGAGTCCAAATTGTTCAGACTCACAATGAAAATAGCATTTCTCAATGAACTGACAAAGGAAAGCCGAAAAAGTTCATTTTCAAACAGATTTCTTACCAAGTTTCGTTTTTCAATTCGCTTACGGCACGCATTACATCTCTTTGGCTGATTTGGCCTACTAATTTCCCGTCACTCATAATTGGAAACCGCCTAACCTTAAGCGTTAAAAATTTATTAGCTACATCCAAGATCGGCATATCAGGCGGAATGGTATGAACTTCTTTCGCCATCAAGTCCCCTACTGTACCGACTTTATTTGGCGAATTGTTGTATTTCCCTTTTACAACTTCTTTCAGGCAGTCACCTTCGGATATGATTCCAACGAGATTCCCGTTATCATCAAGTACGGGGCCACCGGAAATATTCTTATCCAATAGTTTCTTAAAAACCTCACCCATATGCTGATCAGGATGAAACGTAACTAGTTTTGCCGTCATAAAGTCTTCGGCTTTAATTTGTTGGATTTCCTTTTTTGGAGCTTTACGTACTCCGGTAAAACTTTTGACCATGGCTTTAAAAGGTTGATTTCAATCAATATAGTAAAACATCCTCGATTTAAATTCACCGAGTTAATTTTGTGATCTAAAATCTTAACAACTTTTTCTCACGATGAAATCATTATTGAGTCTCGTTTTTGCCTTTGCTTTCTCTACCCTATTCGCTCAAAGTGCGGATGATGTTTTAGGTCTTTGGTTGGTTCAAGACAAAGATGCTTATGTGCGCATCTTCAAAAAGGACGGAAAGTACTTTGGGCGAGTAACATGGCTAGAAGAGCCATATGACGAAAACGGTAAACCCATTACCGACCCTAATGGGGAGCCCATTCTCGAAATGGAGGTAGTTAGTGGTTTTGTTTTTGAAGAGGACGAATGGGTAGACGGAACGGTTTACGATGCAGAAATTGGAAAGACGTATCACGGATCTATGGAGATGGAGGATCACGATACACTCAACCTTCGCGGAAGCTTGGATTCATTCGGGCTCCTGGGCAGAACTGAAACATGGACAAGACTCAAAGAGAGAGGCAATAAATGAAAAACGCGACAAATATGAAATACCTGTCGCGCTATCCATGATGGTAAGCATCAAAAATATGATGCTAAAGGGAGAGACTTAGTTGCTCTGAGCATCTTACGGCTCGCCCGATATATTGTTTCATTCTACCGATAGGCTGTTTTTATCGACTAAGGGTAATTGTACCATTGTAGCTCTGACCCGAATCTTTGTAGAAAAACTCTATGGTGTGGAAATATTGACCCTCACCGGCATCATTTCCATTTCCATAATCCCCTTCCCAGATAAATGCGGGATCATTGGTCTGAAAAACTTCTTTCCCCCAACGATCATATACTACGCTATTGAAATTGAGAAGACATGGATCGTCTTTATTTTCAATGGTCCAAACATCGTTGAGTCCATCGCCGTTTGGCGTATAAATATTTTGAATGGGTTCGATGATGCCCATAGTAGGTGTTGTCACGGATATAGGGACTTCAAACGTTCTGGTAACGGACTTCTGACAACTACTAGACACTACGGTAAAAGTAACCAAGTAAGGATCAACCTCTACATCGGGACAATCTGGCACCCAAGTGAATTGACCAAATACGGCTTCAGTGTTTACCAAAAAACCCTCAAACAATGCCAAATTAGTGACCTCTGTGAAGACAGACCCTTGAGCCGTTAAAGTCAATGTATCGTATGGATTTACATCTGTTACTGACACACTGAAATCAATTGGCTCATCACCCACGCTATGATCCACTTCGAATCCAAAAAGCGGCAGCTCGAATACAGGTGGGGACTCAGGAGGTAGGCTAAGATAAAGCACCACTGTCTTCTCAACGACTTCGTTGGTCTTACAGCTTTCAGACGTCCCTGTGAAATTGATCAGGTAAGGCTCAGGTCGAACATCTGAGCATTTCGGAGCCCAGCACAAGTTTCCGTTAAGCTGTATCAGCCCTTCAAGCGTATCAAGTGAAGCAGGGTTGTCAGGAAGGTTGAAAATCTCAGATGTCGCCGTCACCTCGAGTGTATCAAAGAAATTGGGGTCAACAAAAGTGACGGGCATACAGAAGGTATCCGTAGAGTAAAACTCCCAGAAAATCGTGTCAAAGGGTTGAACAAATGTGGCGGGCTCATCGGGAGGGACAACGACTTCAATAGGAACTGAAAAATTAACCGTGTCCTGAACTTCACAGTTGGTGGCGATTACTTCAAAATCAATAAAATAAGGTTCGTCACTGACATCTTCGCATATCACGTTCCAGCAAAAAGGCAGTGTAACGTCACTTTGATCAATTTCAGGTTCCAGTTCCGTCACATTTGATAAATCAAAAATCTCTGAGCTAGGATTGACAATTAATGTATCGGCTTCGTTGGGGTCAACAAAGACAAAGTTGAAGCAGTGAGTGGAGGGATCATAAAGATCTATGGTCACTTCACCTTCCAGTGGCTCTTCGAGCAAGGTAGACTCATCATCCTCCAAAATGACGTTGAAATAGATGTTTTGCTCTGTAATTAATACCTCGTTTGCGCATCCAAGGGAAAAAGCCGTGAGTGTGACCATATAAAGATCGTCCTGCAGGTTTTCACAAACAGGGGACCAACAGAAGTCTTGCTCGATAGTAGAAAAGCCATTTGCATCAGGGAAATTGGCCTGAGGAATTACTGTACCATCGAGGATACTCCCCTCTCCTTGCAGGAACAAAGTGTCTCCTAGATTTGGATCGGTAACAACGATTGGTACACAAATTTCCGTATTGGCTAAGACATCAAAAATGGTATCACCATTCGGGGTGTTAATTACAGACGGTAAGTCTAGAACACAAACAGTTGATGTGAGCTGCAGCTCTCTTCTCACGGTACCGATTAACACTCCATCTCGAAATTCCTGAACCTGAACTGCAACTGTAAATACACCGACCTGATCAGGTTGAGCGATAATTAAGCCGGTCTCAGGGTTTATGGTAATTGGTGTTGCACCCCCGACTTGGTCATCGGTAGAAAAACCCGGAGCCCAAAATATGGTAGAATATGGCTTTGAACTCGCAACGGGCGGGTTCGGCGCAAAAAAGCTCGACTCTCCATTGAATGGCTCAGTAAATGAGTAAACCAAAGAATCACCATCGGTGTCTGTAGCTCCAAAGTCAATAATGTTTTCACCATTTACGCAGAGGTAAGCTTCTGAAGGATACTCTCCGAATTCGGGAGTTGAGTTTTGCAATACAGGGTCGGGAACATCTACTGTGAATACAAAACCAAGATCATTTCCATCAAGATTCAAACTGAGATTATTTCTGCAACATCTCTCCTTCGATAGGTAATATCCATTCGGATTGTCGGGCAATTCAAATTGAGTTTGATAAATCCCGATTTCTAAACAAACGTCAGGTACAAAACAAGAATTACCAAGTTCAGGAACGACTGTTTCAAACCCGTCAAAAACAAAATCCAAAGCAGTGAGATGCTCATTTGTTAATGCGTCGAAGACAGTAATCTCCACAACAGGGTCAAAATCGGCACCACCCGAGGCACAGTCTCGGTAAAGAGTCAAGGTTGCTTCAAATGTGTTTCCTTCAATATGCCTTACGGTAAAATCACCACCCGTGATATGCGCTGCCATTGAAAAAAAAGGGGTGCACATCATAAAGACGAACACCCCAAAAGCTTTGGAAATTTGGTTTTTCATAGGGGAAAAATAAGACTATTCTGCAATAGTCAGCTTATCTCGGAAGAGAATGTTGTTCTCCCCTCTTTCGCTAACAGAAATAAAGTATAGGCCTGAATTCAACCCTTCAAGGTTTAATTCAATTCGCTCCCCGACAAAATCTCTGTTTATGACTTCCTTTCCACTCACGTCATGCAGACGCAACGTTAAGCGATCGCTACCAAATTCCTGATTGTCCAAGAATACCATTCCTGATGAAGGATTCGGGTAAACTGCAAAACCTTTTGCAGCACCGATATCACTCGTTGAGTTTGTACCGACAGATATCTCCATTGTCATTGAACAGCCATCATTTATGGTAAGAGTGACCATGTAAGTTCCCGCGTTTTGATAGGTATGGGTAGGATTTTGCTCATCAGATGAGTTTCCATCTCCAAAATCCCATGACCAAGAAGTCGCATCTGCTGACTCATCAACAAACGTAATCGACAAATCACTCTCTTCAAAGCTGAAAGTCGCTTCTCCCGTAACTTCTGCGACAACTTCTACTAAATCGCTAACACAGCCATTGGTAGAAACTTCAACATCGTAGAAATAGTAATAAAAATCAGGACCCGCAGGACTGCCAATGATGGACATTACACCATCAATATCATACGGATAGTTGGCACCTGCATCATTTCGGTATAGATCTGCTTGATCAAGCCCCATGCTGTAAATACCAGGCTCATCAATTACAAAACCTAAATCTATTCTTCCCTCTCCTGTAAAATCTACATCGACACTCAATGTTTGAATTGGCGCACCTTCATTTGAAGCACCCTCAAATAGTGATATCGGTCTGCTTCCAACTCCGCCGCTGTAAACCAATGCCGATTCTATGGTTATTGGTTCGAACACTTCGAATATGATCGTACCTACAAAGGCAGAACCGTGATTCCCTCCTGTTCCAAAATCATTATCGTCGGGGCCGACAAAGTCGAGAAGTGGCAACTCAGAGTAATTTTGAGCGAAATACGATTCATTTTCCGACCCGATAGTTGCCTCAAAACTATCACCCAGTCCTACCTGCTCTAAGTCAGCATTCAACCATCTGATTTGATTTCCATCGGGAGATGACGACGTTAATTCTACAGTCTCTCCGGCGCAACCTGAAGCTCCGAAAGCTTCTGGTTCTTCAGGAAATGTGTAGTTGATCAAATTAGATTGCAAAATTTCATCTTCACCCAAGGTATTGGTAACGGTTAGTGAAACTGAGTAAGAACCTTGTTCCTCGTACTGGTGTATTGGGTTTTGTTCTTCACTGGAATTGCCATCGCCAAAATCCCAAAACCAAGACTGTGGTATATCCGTACTTTCGTCGAAGAACTCTACAATTCCCGTACAAACTGTTTCAGAAGAAACAGAGAAAGCAGCCGTTGGCGGAACAAATACTTCTTGGCAAATTGGTGGTACATCGAAAGCCGCTGTTCCGTCTGTGCGGCTCTGAGCAGAGCCCTGATCTGCGCTAAAGCCAAGACCTCTTTTAGCAAATGCATTCCAAATAAGGCATTGGTTAGCACCATCGTAAAGAAGTTCATCAGCCAACAGAATAGCATCTCTACCATCTACAAACCCGGGGCCGCAAGGCTGTAATTTCATACCTTCTGTCACCAAGTTTAAGGCGATGTTGTTACCGGCCGTTCCATTAATTAAATCAGGGTCATAACCGTAAACGTCTATGAGATCCCAAGTCATGTCCCAAAGCATGGTACACCACACAAATCCTACTCCGTGAGGAATAGTCAAACCTTGGTTAGGTACCGAAGCATACGTGAAAGCGTTTACAGCGAAAGAAGTGTCATAAGGTACAGGTCGAATTCCATTTCCATCGATAGGGTCTCCACTAGCGAAAGTTCCCATTGGTCTGTAGACAGGATTATCCACACTCAAATCCATTGTCAACATGATGGCGTAGTAGTCGCTCCAACCTTCTCCCATTTGCTCATCACCAAATAAACAACCGGAATTATTTCCACCTCCCGTCAGTCTATTAGACAGACCGTGAACATATTCGTGTACGATAATCCCGTTATCAAAGCTTCCGTCTTTCTGTGTGCTTCCATCGGAGTCTTCCAGAGTAACATTTACCTCTTCGCCTTCATCGAGAGCATCTAACAGGATTTCAGCTACCTCAAACGAGACCATCAAAGAAGGAATGGTTACTTCATCAGAAGTACCACCTGGTGTGAATGGATCCTCTCCCAACACATTATTAATAATGATCATGGCTGTTGCACCTGCCTCTTGGGCAAATATTGCTTTTTCTACGAAACTGCACCCACCTCGATATAGAATAGCAATGTTGCCATTGACTGCGTCGGGGTTTGTGATTTCCGAGCAACCATTATTAATCGGATTATCGGCATCTTCTACTAAGATCAAATTTCCGGTTAGCCCTTCAGCGGGAAAGGCAGGACCAAAAGTTGCTGCGGCAGATGAAGGATATGTAGCCGCAATAGAAGAAGGCGCATTTACTGTGAAACTTCCCGAAGCTGTTCCCGTGTTCCATAAGTACATTTGCATGCGAGGATTGGAGCCATCTCCAGGCGTTGCCATATTGGCATTGTTAGTTCCTCCCCCATCTTGAGCTTCTGCTCGAACTTCATCGTTTGAATTCCCGCCATTTCCATAATTATTATCTTGGAAGTTTCCCGAAGCTTCATCAAAACCATATGCATACAAAATGTCGTGAATGACATTGTTTGCGTAAAACAGATTGGTAATAGCGGCATCTTGATATGTATCAGGATTGTTCGAAATATTCAATGGAAAATCAAAATTCAACTCATCTCCTCCATCAGCACTTTGCCCTGAATTAATATCAGATGCATCTTCATAAGCGTGTACATTATTCCCTCTGGTGATGGTAAAATCTCCTCCAGGAATTCCATCATTATCATGCCATCCAAATGGCGAAGCTATTGACTCTGCGGGCTCAGACAATAATTCTCTACTACCGTGATTCGGGCTTTCCACCGGAAATGGAAATACGTTGTACACTGAACCATCCAAAGTGGTTCTTTTCACGGTGGTAAGCGTATTCTCATCTTCAAAGTTGTTGCACCCATTAACATCATGAGAATGACTTCCATTATGTGTACATGATACTTGCCAATCAATTCGTTCTAACTCTTCTCCCGTTTGGGCGCTAATCATAAAATCAAACCAATGAGTCTCGTCAGGCAGGTCAACATTAAAGTTCCATACCAGCTTTAACTCTTCTTCATTGGTATACCAGTAAACCAATTCAGCCGTTGTTTCGTGGAGATAATTGCCGGCATCGATTACTGTAGAATAATTAGTTCCATCCAACTGTTGAACAGAAACAGAACCTTGGATTCCCAACTTCGCCACGGTGCTTTCAATAGCCTGTGCTAATGAAATACTTGGTTGTGAACTCTCAGCTCTTGAAGCAATATTGCCTATTGGCTTCCCAACTAGGTTAACCAATTCGTTATCAACATTAAAAGCCGCATTAATCGTAGAATTCTTAATTCGAATTCCATTTATCGTTTGGTTCAAATAAACATGCTCAACACCGCTTGTCGAGGATACATGACTCGCGTCGACATATAATCCAATAACATCTGAAGCTTTCAGATCAGGATAAACAGTTTGAAGTTGTCTTGAGATTTTTTCGATATTATCGTTTTGACCAACAGCACTTAACGACAATACGGCTGCAATAATGGCAGAAGCCAAAGTAGATATTTTCATTCGTTACAAGTTTTTCGCGAGCCGAAAGATAGCCCATGTACCAACGAATAACACGAAAAGCTTTGTCGTGTTTATGACATGTATAGGATTGTTAAAGTTTTATGGTAATCCTATGTTTATTGGTTTATGATTAGTCCGTTTGCCAGAAATGGTTAATTCATATGAATCAAAACAGACAAAGGCTTCCATATTGCAGTATGGAAGCCTTTGTAATCTCGAGCTGAATGTGTTTTTAACAACCCACCATTCCAAAAGATAATACCAATACCTGATCAATCTTTTCACCATTGGCGTTTTCAGCCGGCTCCCATTTTCCCGGAAGGTTACTTACCAAGCTGATGATGGCTTCATCAATTCTTGAATAACCAGACGTTCGGTCAAGTAATGCATCTTCAACAATTCCATCCTTAGTTACGGTGAATGAAAGCTTTGCCAGTTGCAATTTCTTTTCGTCTAGATTGTAAATATTCTTTTCATTCTCTTGTCTTATATAGGACAGTAAACCATCTTTTCCTCCCTCATACGATGCCTGTATTTTTGGAACAATAGTCATATGCGGGCGATAAATATTTTCTTCTCTTGCAATCATTTCCTTGTCATCTGTCTTCAATTCTGCTCTTAGCAAAAAATGAGAAGAGTAATCCATGGACTTCATTATTTTCAATTGCTCTTTCGATAATTTCTCACCCTCTCCATAAAATCTATCCTCCGTTTGAACATCATCCTCAATTATTATTAAAGTTGTCGAACCAACACCGTCGTATAGTTTAATCTCTTTTCTATCAATGAAATCTGAGACATTTCTGGCCTTTGATAAATCTTCTTTGGTAATGGGGTTGAATCTAGTACCGAAGTCGTAGAAGAAATCGGTTAATGTTTTGGGCTTTGTGATTTCGGTGATGGAATTGGTAGATGAAAATACAGCTTGACAGGAAGCTTTCGAGACAGATTTTACCGATTCTTCAATGGGTTCGCAAGGACTTTCTACCACCTTTTGGTTCAATTCGTTGTCTTTTATAAATCCAAAAGCAGTTAATCCTGCCGCAAATGCGAGTGTACTAATAATGAGAAGATGCTTTTTCATATTCGTCTTGTTTAATGTTTGAACCAAATGTATCGCAGATGAATTGCGAAAGATTCGAATCCCTGTAAAAGGATGTAAACCGTTTGTAAAACTTTAAGAAAGACTTGATAACATTAGACCTTAGCAGCTTATATGGCTTCTACGAACGCATAGGCCAAAGCTGCTAAAACACCTCCTGTGAGCGGAGCAATAATCGGAATCCAGGAGTATGACCAATCGCTTTTTCCCTTATTCTTTAGAGGAAGTATGGCGTGCATGATGCGCGGACCGAAATCACGAGCGGGATTGATAGCGTAGCCTGTAGGTCCGCCCAGGCTGAAGCCAATACCAACTACCAATAGTGCGACCGGCAATGCATCCAATGATCCCAGTGAAACTGCTTCACCTGAGAAGTTTCCTCCTGCGATAAAAAACACACCGAAAACCAAAGCAAACGTCCCGATGAACTCCGTAGCAAAATTCCAAAACGGATTGCGGATTGCTGGTGAAGTGCAAAAGGTGGCCCTCAAAGCTTCTTGATCTTCCGTGGCGTCATATTGCTTTTTGTAGGTCAACCATACCAGGGTGTTTCCAAACATAGCTCCCAGAACTTGAGCAAGCATATAACCTGGTACCAATTGCCAATCAAATTTTCCAGCCGTGGCCAATCCAATGGTTACAGCAGGATTGATATGTGCTCCACTTTTTCCTGCGCTGACATAAACCGCTACAAAGACTGCGATACCCCAAGCTGTAGCTATTCCTACCCAGCCCAGATCAGATCCTTTAGTACCTTTCAGCACCAGGTTGGCCACTACGCCATTCCCAAAAAGAATCAGAATGGCAGTACCGATAAATTCGAATAGATAGGCTGTCATTTAGCTGGTGAATATGGGAAAAAAGATCGGCTTACGCTTAAGGTCATTGATGGAGATCAGAGAACATACCCCTCGGCAAGTGACTTATACTTCACAATTTCTTTGATAATTCTCTGCTCGTCCCAACCCAAGTGAGGGGCCATGAGTTCTGCAACTTCTTCGGCCATTTCCATGCTGGCTCGAGCATCTAGGAATAGTGCTCTAACTCTTCTAGCCAAAACGTCCTCAATGGTATGAGCCATTTCTTCACGCACCGCCCAAACCACCTCTGCCTTGATAAAGTCCAGTTTGGGATGAAGCTTTTCTCCCAACGACGGGTCTTTTTCAATCAGCTTAAGAATTTTATGTCGATCACTTCCGTAAAAGCGCAATTGTTCGCCATCGACAATTTCTTCATCGTGACCATGAATGGGCATAAATTTGGTCGACGAACTCCTCTCATCCAGATCTGCCACGATGATGGCCTGGTCAATAGCATCCTCTCCCATTTTTCGATAAGTCGTCCATTTTCCTCCTGTCATGGTGATTAAACCCGATAGGGAAACAATGATCTTATGTCCCCGAGAAATCTCCTTGGTTTTGGCGCTATCTTCCTTTGGAGCTGCTAAAGGCCTCAAGCCGGCAAATACCGAGAGCACATCTTTTCGAGAGGGTACCCTAGTCAAATAATCACCGGCCGTTTTGAGAATAAACTCAACTTCTTCATCGAATGCTCTTGGCTCCAGGGACGGCTCTTTCACCATGGTATCGGTGGTTCCGACCACTACTTTTCCACACCACGGCACGGCAAAGAGTACTCGCCCATCATCAGTTTTGGGGATAAGGATGGCAGAGTCACCCTGTAAAAATTCTTTTTCCAATACGATATGAACACCCTGACTAGGAACGATGGTTTTGCGAGATTGGGCATCGTCCATTCGCAGAATATCATCAACGAAAACCCCCGTTGCATTAATAACCACTTTTGCCTCAACACTATACTCTTGACGCGTTTCTTGGTCTACAGCGGTCACTCCATTGACAATTTCCGCATTTTTGAGCAAACCCGTTACTTTCATGTGATTCAAAACAGTCCCTTCCAAATCTGCTATGGTCTGGGCCAGGTTGATGGCTAATCGTGAATCGTCAAATTGACCATCTTGGTAAATCACTCCTCCTCTCAGTCCTTCTTCTCTTATATTGGGAATGGCCTTCTTGGTTTCTTCTTTGCTGATGCTCACTGATGGACCGAGACCGAGCTTTCCCGCCATCATATCGTAGACCTTTAAGCCGAGGGTGTAGTATGGGCCTTCCCACCAATCGTAATTGGGAATGACGAAAGTTTGGTTGCTGACCAAGTGAGGAGCATTTTTCATCAGCAAACCTCGTTCATGGAGGGCTTCAAAAACGAGTGCAATATCGCCTTGAGCCAAGTAACGCACACCTCCGTGTATCAACTTGGTGCTGCGACTAGAGGTGCCTTTGGCAAAATCAGCTTGTTCAAGCAAAAGAGTTTTAAATCCGCGGCTCGCTGCCTCTAGTGCTGCTCCCAATCCTGAGGCACCACCACCAATAACCAACACATCCCAAGACTTACCTTGGTGAGCACCGAGTTGTTTGATCATCTCTTCTCTCTTCATCTTCGTCTCCGTTTATGATCTGTTTAAAGCCAGTCCTTTGATAACTCCACAGCCTTTAGCCATCTGGAATATTTTGCCTTGCGTTCGCTCACGTCCATATTTGGTTTAAATACTTTATCTTCTTGCCATTGGCTCTTAAGCTCGTTGAGCGTCCAGAAGTTTACTGCTAAACCTGCTAAATACGCGGCCCCTAGTGCAGTTGTTTCGTGCATTTGTGGTCTCACCACATTAATGTCGAGAATATCCGCTTGAAATTGCATCAAGGCATCATTTACGGCTGCGCCACCATCCACTCTAACTTCTTTTATGGGAATCTCAGCATCACCTTGCATCGCTTCCATTACGTCTTTTGATTGGTAACAAATGGCTTCCAGAGCTGCTCTCGCAATATGGCCCTTTTTCGTTCCTCTGGATATTCCCGCGATGATTCCTCGAGCATACTGATTCCAGTGCGGAGCGCCCAGTCCTGCAAAAGCAGGCACCATAAACACCCCACCATTGTCGGGGACGGATTTCGCGAGCTTCTCAATGTCTTCCGAAGTTCGGATAAAGTCCATTTCATCACGCATCCACTGCACTACTGCCCCTGCGATAAAAATGCTGCCTTCCAGGGCATAAATAGTCTTTCCGCCTATTTGCCAGGCGATGGTCGTCAATAAGTTGTTTTTGGAAGCAACAGGTTTTTCGCCGGTATTGGCCATCAGGAAGCAGCCTGTGCCGTATGTGTTTTTGACCATTCCCGGATCCAATGCCATTTGCCCGAAAAGGCTAGCTTGTTGATCGCCGGCTATACCGGCAATGGGTATTCCAAAGCTGCTGTCGCCATAAACTTCACTGCTTGACTTCACCACAGGAAGTAGACTGTTGGGAATGTCCAGAAGTTCCAACAGCTCATCATCCCATTGTAATGTATGAATGTTGTAAAGCATGGTACGGCTGGCATTCGACACATCAGTGATGTGCAGCTTTCCCTTGGTGAGCTTCCAAATCAGCCAGGAGTCAACAGTACCGAAAGCCAACTCCCCTGCTTCGGCTCTTTCGCGAGCTCCTTTCACGTTGTCAAGTATCCACTTGAGCTTGGTACCTGAGAAATAGGAATCGATCACCAATCCCGTTTTTGACTGAATCAATTCGGCGTGGCCTCTGTCGCGAAGCTCATCGCAGAATTCGGATGTACGCCGATCTTGCCATACTATGGCGTTGTGAACGGGTTTGCCAGTTTTCCGATCCCAAAGAACAGTCGTTTCCCTTTGATTTGTTATTCCAATAGCAGCAATGTCGGAAATGTCTATTCCCAATTTTGCCGTGGCCTCTGTGACCACTGATTTTTGAGATGACCAGATTTCAACAGGATCGTGTTCTACCCAACCCGATTGAGGAAAGTATTGTTTAAACTCCTTTTGGGCTATTGCGACAATTTCTCCGGAGTGATCTACCACAATGGCTCGAGAGCTGGTGGTTCCTTGATCTAGGGATAAAATATACTTGGACATTATTCAGATATCAGTGATGAATGAACAATGTACAATTAGGAATTAGCAATTCAGAATGTTCAATTAAGAATTAAGAATTTGCAATTAGGAATGACTTAAATATCGGCACTAGCCAATGACTATTTCGGTTCAATTTTTTCTTCGTCCTTTTGGTTCAAGTCCATTTTACCTCTTCTTCTAAATATCCAGACGAACAAAAAACCCTGAAACATTCCCCAAAGTAAGAAGGTCAACAAAAACTCACCTAGCGAGAACTCTCCCACATCCCGGAACTTCCAAATAGACATCAGTGCAGCCTAAAGACCACCTGAAACGAAGAATGCGACAAAGAATACTTTGACTTCTTTTTTCATGAATCTCAATTAACCCTAAACTCTTTTTCCAAGCTTAATTATACCGTTCTCTTTACTAAACCATCTCATCTGCACTTTTAAACTTCAAAATTTTGATTGGTTCGGATCTACCCTTGACAAAGACTTCAGCAAATCCCTCCTCAGGAACTTTAAAACTCTCTAATTGGGTGTAAACCTCTTCGGTGAAAATGAGCTGACTGCCGTACTCTTTGTTAAGCTGCTCTACTCGACTGGCGATGATAACAGGGTTTCCCGTAACGGAGTACTGCCTTCTGGTTTTACTTCCAACATTACCTGTAACTACATCACCCGCATGGAGCCCAATCCCGATTTTAATTTCCGGGATGAGTCCCTTTTTAATTCTATCGGCCAAATCAGTGAGAATCTGCTTGGCAGTGAGAAGGGCATTTTGGCAATCATTGCCATGAGATATCGGAGCACCGAAAGTGGCCATAAAGCCATCGCCCAGCAGCTGATTGATGTTCCCGTGATTCTGCTCGACGGCTTCGATCATGGGACCGAAAACAGTATTCTGAAAACTGATAAGCTTCTCGGGACTCATCTTTTCGGCTATAGGCGTAAAGCCTCGGATATCCAAGAACATGATGCATACGAAGCGCTTCTTCCCCACTCCATCAGTACCGTGCTGCATGAGCTCTGTAGCGATATCACCTGAAAGTTGCTCTTTTAAAAGATTGGTGATCTTTTTTTCAGCAGAGACCAACTTGCTCTTCGTATGGTCCAACTCATTGTATGTGATTGTCAATTTTTGGTGCTCCTTTCGCTTAGCAGAGTAGAAATAGTAAATCACGACGGCGCTTCCGAAAATCAGTAGTGCGATCATCAATAAGATATTTTTAAAACGCTTTTGCTTCTCTTTTTCCCGCTCAATCTCATTTACATTGAGATCAGCTATACGCTTTTGCTGCTTCAGGAGGATTATTTCATTATTTGTCTTGGTTTTCTCGACCTCTAGTTTCAGACTATCCGTTTCAATTTTTCGAGAAAGCTCGTGGTACATCTTTTCGTATATAAGAGCCTCATCGTACTGCTCTTTGGAAGTAAGTTCACCAGCCATCCTTTTGAGTTCTGACCTACTTTGGCGCATAGCATTAAGGCTATCTTCAGAAATCGTCTCCGAATCCATTGTACTTAGTGTGGATACGGACGCCTTTTGACTTGAATCGAATTGATCTTGAATCTCGATTTCCAGAATGGCATCGTTCAAGAATTTTTGAGCTTCCACGTGCTCGTCCAATGAATCTAAAAGGGCGGCTATTTTGAGTTGAAAGAGTTTGATTCTTTCCGAATCGCCTTCGTTTCTGAGTAGGTTGATTACCTGCTTGTAGTTGTCAATGGCTCCTTGATAATCCCCTTTGTTCTCTTTGAGTTCGGCTTTTTTGACTTCAGTCTGAATGGCTATATTATTAGCTGTATAGTCGATCACTCGGCCCACTTTTATATCCCCAAACGTTTTGGAAAAGAGCGATTCCTTAATTTCACCCGAGTCAATTAATTCTTGAATTTGGATTAAATAATCATCTGCTTCATTTTTATAAGCCATATGATTGATTTCGATGGCAATGGATTTCGCCTTGAGGAGACTTTCTCGAGAATCGAAAAAATCCTCTCGACGGTATAAAATTTTCCCCAGAAGCAAGTGAGCGCTCACTTGTTCATAGCGCTGATTTTGATCGACGACGGTATTGCTTTCTACAAAAATTTGATCGCCAAGTGGCGCTGCCTGCTTGGCATATTTGTATGCCTTGGATTCATCCAAATCAAAGTAGTATTGCGCCAGTGTATTCAGCGCTTTCAGCTTGTCTAGGCCGTAAAGGTGCTTTTGTTCCTGCTCAATAGCTGCAATGGTTGAGCCTTGAGCTAATGCCATAGAATTTGCCAAAAAGCAAAAAATCAGAACAACAGAACTCAACAGCACCATCGGACAAACTCGAGACCTTTTGCGGGTGATCATCTAAAACGGTTGATTAAGAATGGCAGAGTCAAATATAAGACTCCATTTCCGGACATCGCGCGCGGCCGAAAATGTCAAAGAGAGTTGGCAGTTATGCACTTACTGATACTTCTTTCTCATCTCATCGATGAAATCAGCGGACATATAAAAGATATTCAATTGTCCGTTGTCATACGAATTGAATTTTTCGCGGACTTCAGCTAGTCCCGCTCCTGAACTTGATTCAAATTCGCGACTCATCCTGGCACTGGCGAAAATGAAAAAATCTCCGTCCGTAGTAACATAAGGACACATCTCATGTGCGTCGGAGTTGATCGGCGCGCCCAAATTCTCAGGCGCCGTCCACTCACCGTCAATATTAAAACTAATGTACAAGTCACCCCGCCCAAGCGAATTATTGTACCCTCGGTAAATCAGGTAGCTTTCATCCGGAGAAATGAATGGATCTCCTTCTCCATTGCTCGTATTCAAAAGGCTATCCAAAAGAACTACGTCATGTTCATTCTTATTGGGTATGGCTTTGTACATATCGCCTGTATCCCAAATATTGAAGTACATCAATCCATTGCTAGTCATTGAACTGTAATATGTACTCCTTGAGTCGAGCCAAACGAGATTTGGCGCACTCCATGAAGAATCAGTTCGTTCGATGTACCAGATATTGGTCTTTCCCTCTTCAGCGCCACTGGAGATAGGCCTTTCAGAGGAGAAATAAAGTCGATTGCCGTCAGGCGAAAAGAGTGGATCGTATTCAGAGTATTCTCCGGAAAATTCTGCCACTCTTGGTTGCGACCAATTACCTGATTCATCCATTTCGGTGTAGGAAATAATTCCCAAACCAGGAGAATAAGTAGTAAAATAAAACTCATCGCCGTCAGGAGAGAACGTTCCATTGTATTCATCAAGGGGACTCGCAATTAAATCCGGGTTGAGGAGTTTGGGAGTGGAGGTCTTGATCATCCCCATAAAAGCTCCAAGGCCATTGACAGAATCGGCCTTATTTTCATTTTCGCCTTTACAGCCAAAAAGTATTATGGCTAAAACAAATAGAGCTAACGATTTATTCACCTTCCTATTCATCTCTATTTATTCTTAATCTCCTCGAGCAATCCCTTGATGTCTTTGAGAACATCCATAAGCTCATTACTGTCTGATTGTGCAGGCTGATGACCATAATTCTTTTCAGCGCGAATAACTTCTCGCTGTTCCAAAACAGCTTCTTTAAAATCATTGGTATCAATGATACCCACTAGCTTCATATCACTACCCTGCGGATTGCTCTGGCCGGCTGTTTCTATTTTGAGTATGCGCAGGTCTAACCAACGCAATATAGGATTGTCAATGAAAGTAAGGTCTTGAATATTCTCAAGAGGAATCGTCTTTTCTACCCTAAACAACACACCTTTTTTGAACTCCAAATTTCTATCAGTCAATTGACACATAAGGCCTTTGTAGTGCCTGCGCGAATAATATTGACCAAAGCCCAAGAACCAAAAAATGAGTAAAGGGATACCAATAAATGAGATAGTAAGAAGGAACGCCACCATAATGAATTGGTACGTTCTTATTTTGGGATTGAATTCGGCTACCCTAAGTACTCGAGTGGTTGCGGCCATGATTGATGATTAAAGCGGTTGATTGTTGGAGAAAAACAGAATGAAACAAACACTTCGACCTTTCGAAGGTGATCAACTCAGGCGGTAGATTTCTTGAATCTCGGAAAGAATCTCGCGAAAGTTGATTTTCAAATCAACCAATTTGCCCGAGTGGATATCAAATACCCAGCCGTGAACAGTCAATCCCCTATCGATATAGGCCTTTTGCACTTTGGCTGTTTTTAAAACATTGATGCACTGTTCCTGCACATTGAGTTCAACTAGCCTCTTGTACTTTTGCTCTTCATCAGCTATGGCATTCAGCTCGGTTTTGTGAATACGATACACGTCGCGTATGTTTCTCAACCAGGAGTTTAGCAATCCCAAATCCGCCGCTTGCATGGCTGCCTTCACTCCACCACAATAGTAATGGCCACATACCACAATGTGCTTCACCTCCAGCGTTCCCACGGCATATTCGATGACGGACATCGCGCTGAGGTCAGTGTTGGGAACCAGGTTGGCAATGTTTCTATGCACGAATACATCACCCGGCTGCCCGCCCATGAGTTCTTCTGCCGTTACGCGGCTATCTGAACAACCTATGTATAGGATCTCGGGATTTTGTCCTTTTGAGAGGTCTGAAAAGTATTTAGGGTCAAGGCTTAGCTTCTGCTTCACCCAGTCCTCATTATTCTTAAATATGGTTTGAATGTTCATTAGTAGTTTAGTATTGATTCGGGTCAGTCTGCAATATGCTAATAAACTTCAAAATAAAGAGTCTTGGTGAGAAAGTATACTAAGGAAATAAGCTCTGCTCTTTTGCATGAGCAGTGGACGTTGCAGGTATTTGTTTTTTTGTACTCATGATAAGTGGTTTTTAATGGCAGCACATATGCCATTTTTGAAAAGGAGGTTTACCACTTGGTCAAAAGTTTTGTGTCCTGATTTGACATTAGACTAGGTTACCGGAAAAGGATTAAGTGTATTCTGTAAGATTTGACCCACAAAGTACTCTCTTCAAATCACCTTTCTCTATTGCGATTAAGTAAATCAAATAAGGAGCAAAAACGACGATTCCCATGACCATCGCCACCAATCCGAATGCGATTGATCCAACTGAAAACTTTCCTCTCCACATAATCCAAAGTGCCGATAGCAAGAGGTAAGCACTGAAGTCAAGGGCAAATTGCCCCATCCAAGTAAGGGAGGTCACAAAGTCAACGGCTTTGTTAAAAAAGTCTGTCCCGTCGTTTTGAATGGCAATGACTGTGTAAACAAGTACGCCAAAAGTTAAAAGTGCAAGAAGGACTTTAAGTGGTGTTTGGTTCTTTGTTTCGATAGACATAGCGCAAGATTTAGTTTAGTCTTTGGCAGGAAGCCACATAGGGCCAACGGCCATCAATAAAATGATGAGATTGAACAAGGCATTGGAAGGGTTTCCTGAGGCAATTGATCCCGAGCTATCCAGAATAAACCAGGCAAAAAGACCAATAAGCACGCTCTTTCTTACAAAGTCGGGAGCCTTGTCGTAAACCATCGAGGATAAACACCAGATCAGAACACCCCAACCAAATAGGAAGCCTCCTGAAAGGGCGGAAAGAAAACGCGTATCGGGAGAGGCGTAGGTGATGTTTCCATCGATTGGCCAACTCAAGAGGTCAAGGGTAAATCTCGGAGGCTCGATTGTTTCGACCATCGTACCCAAAAAGAAAACGGGGCCAAAAGAACCCACCACAATGGCAGTTATCTTCAGCCAGAATTTATGAAATACTTGGGTTCTGTACTTCGGTATCTCTGTGGTTGACTCTACCATTGCTTCGATTTTTCGATACAATGATAGACAGGCTCAGTGGTGAATTTTAGACGCTACCGTCCAATTTGGGGATTGCAACTCCGCTTTTAAATGCAGCGATCAAGGCCTTGATCTCGTTGAAATAATTCTGAAGCCATTTTTTGTTCAGCGTTTCGTCGGTAATCTGAAGAAAGAAATTCTCCAAGCTGAGTTTGAGAACCAGTCCCGCCAGATAAGATTGATCGGTCAATCCCAAAGATGCAGCCCACACTCCCGCTATTGCTTCGGCGGTGATCTCATTTGATTTTTGGAAGCATTGTGCAAACTCTTTGTTCTCTCGGTGAATTCGCAATTGACGGCTAAATAACAAGTCCACCCTGTGTTCTACGATGACATCAATCAACTCCTCCAACGATTCGCACTGTGCTTCCTTCTCGGCAATAAGGTAGTTCTGCCGCAAGTGCTCTTCCAGCAACATGGTCACGAAGACCTCCGTATCAGCAAAGTGGTGGTAAAAGGAAGACTTATTCTTGCCTACATCTTTGCTTAATGCTTCTACTTTCAAATCCTGAGGGCCACCATAGGCAAACACTTTATACCCACGTTCGATCCATGGCTTTATGGTTTCTTTCATTCCATTCGAAGATTTTTAATCTGCTGGTTAGACAATAATCGGAAAAATTCTGAAGATGAGTCTAGTACGGACATATCGAATCCCTTTCCCAAGGAAGTATTCATTACTATTTGTGTATTTTTTTACAATTCCTTCAATCCACCACACCAACAAAATACTTCTTCCTCAACCAAAAGGAAACCCTAACCAGTAAAATCAAAGCGGGGACCTCAACCAAAGGACCGATAACTCCGGCAAAGGCTTGGCCCGAATTCAATCCGAAAACCGCGATGGCCACGGCTATTGCCAATTCGAAGTTATTGCCCGCCGCGGTAAAGGCCACCGAAGCCGTCTTGTCGTAAGACGCGCCCATGGCTCTGGTAATGAAAAAGCCGATGAGGAACATCAGGGTGAAATAGATCAGCAATGGAACCGCGATGATCGCGACATCCAATGGAATTTCGACAATCAACTCTCCCTTCAGTGAAAACATCACCACGATGGTAAACAAGAGAGCCATCAAGGTCAACGGCGAAATGGTCGGGATGAATTTGTTGTTGTACCACTCCTCCCCTTTTAGTTTGACCAAAATCAAACGGCTTAAAATCCCCATCAAGAATGGAATACCCAAGTAAATGGCCACACTTTCGGCAATGGTGGCAATGGAAATATCTACGATAGCCCCTTCGAAGCCGAAGTATGGCGGTAGAATAGTGATGAAAATCCAGGCGTAAAAGCTATAAGCAAAGACTTGAAAAATACTATTGAGGGCCACCAAGCCAGCCCCGTATTCGCTGCTTCCTTCAGCCAAGTCATTCCAAACCAAAACCATGGCAATGCACCGCGCCAAACCGATCAAAATAAGTCCGACCATGTACTCGGGGTAATCCCGCAAAAAGGTGATGGCCAGCAGAAACATTAAAACCGGGCCGATAATCCAATTCAGGACGAGCGAAATAGAAAGAATCTTGGTGTTTTTAAACACTTTGGGCAACAGCGCATAGTTCACCTTTGCCAAAGGAGGGTACATCATCATTATCAAACCAATGGCAATGGGGATATTCGTCGTTCCCTTGCTCATGGAATTGATCGTATCGGGAAAACTAGGAATGAAGTAACCGATCCCCACTCCGATGGCCATGGCCACAAAGATCCACAGCGTGAGATTTTTGTCTAAAAAGCTTAATTTCTTCCTTGCCATAAATTGCCGTTTCTTGGATGGGAAAAGTAAAACAAATCAGTCGAAATTGACTTCTTCGGTTTAGCATCTAAAATACCGCCATATGAAATGGCTAATAAATCGTCAAAACAAGATGCAAACGATCCGTTTTCAAAAATAATACTTATAAATGTTGAAGATATGCTTTTTCATTGATTACGTATCACTCAATGGTTTATTCATTCTCTTAATCACTTTTACCACTTCAAACCAGATTACTGAAACAAACCCAATTCCTACACAGATTCCCAATTGGAATAAATCCAAGCCTTCAAATTCAAAAAATGAAGTCAGCGGTTTGATGTAGAGAATCAATCCCACGATAGCCACGGTGATCAGAATGATGTACAAAACCATATTGTTCTTGTACTTCAAAGTGGTGAGTATGGAATAGTAAAAAGATCGGTTGATCAGGGTTAGAAAGATATTAGCCGCGATCAGCACCGAAAAAGTCATCGTCCTCGTGAGCGCCTCTCCATAACCATTCATCACGGCATATTGGTAAACAAAAAGCGTTCCTGCGGTGATTACCAATCCTTGCACGATACTTACCGATAGCTCCTTCCAATTGAAAAAAGTATTGGTCAACGGTTTGGGTTTTTTCGACATTGTGTTGGGTTCCATCGGTTCATTTTCATAAATAATGGAACAGGTAGGACCCATAATTAATTCTAAAAATATAATATGAATGGGTGAAAATATATTGGAGTAAATCAAACCCAAGGCCAGCGGAATAAACACCGTCAAGATGATCGGGATGTGAATGGATATGATGTATTGAATGGCTTTTTTCAGATTGGTGTAAATCTTTCGCCCCATCCCAACGGCATCGACCATTTTGGACAAATCATCTTCCAATAAAATCAAGGAGGCCGCTTGCTTGGCTATCTCCGTTCCTTTCTGTCCCATGGCAATGCCGATGTGCGCAGCCTTTAAGGCGGGCCCGTCATTCATGCCATCGCCCGTCATGGCCACAATTTGGTGGTTTGCCTTCAGGGCATTGATTATTTTCAATTTGGCATCCGGAAACATCCGCGTGAAAATTGCCGTGTCCATCACACAAGTTTTTAATTCGTCCTCACTCAACTCCATCAATTCGTCACCCGAAATGCTTTTCTCGTAACCTCTGAATTCAATTTGTTTGGCGATAGACGTAGTGGTTGCTGCATTGTCGCCTGTGATAATCTTTACAGCAATACCCGCGGTATAAAAGTCTTCCAAGACCTTTTGGATATTCTCTTTCGGCGGGTCGTAAAAAGCGACAATGCCTTTGAATTTAAAAGGCAAATCCTCTTGTTCTTCGGGGTAGTCGCTCCCTGTGAAGTCAGCCATCCCCACTCCCAACACCCGGTAACCGTCAGTAGCCAAGACTTCGATGGCTGCATGTACTTTTTGCTTTTCGCTTTCCGTCAGATTCGAGGCATTGATCAAGGCTTCGGGAGCACCTTTGGCGGCGAGAATCCTATCGCCTTCCGAGTTTTCAAAAACATGGGTCATCATGGGAGGCTTACCGCCTAAAGGGTATTCGTGAACCATCTTATAATCGGGTCTTTCGTCCTCTTGAATAACCTCCTTATAACTTTGGTGCAAGGCTACTTCCATGGGGTCAAACGGTATGGGCTCACTGGCCCACATCGCCAATTTGATGAGCTCTTTTTCTTCTTCGGATTGGGAATCTTTCGGCGGGTAAATTTTATCTGCCGAAAGCAAAAACAGCTTGGCCAAACTCATTCTATTCTCCGTAATTGTTCCTGTTTTGTCGGTGCAGATTACGGTTGCACTTCCCAAGGTCTCCACCGTTTTCATTTGCTTCACCACAATTCGCATTTTCATCAGGCGCCAAGCTCCCAAGGCCATAAATGTGGTAAAAGCCACGGGTATTTCTTCGGGAAGAATACTCATGGCCAAGGTGAGGGATTGCAGTAGACTTTTCAACACATCGTGCGATTGCCAATAATTAATGGCCCAGACAATGGCAAAGACCACCGCCCCTGCTATGGCCATCTTCTTCACGAAGTTGGCAATCTGTTTTTCCAGAGGTGTTTTCTCTTCGCTGATGCCTTCCAAGCTCGTTCCGATCTTCCCGAGCTTGGTTTCATTGCCGACAGCCGTTATGGTCGCAATGGCCAATCCACTGTTCACAGTTGTGCCGCTGTAAATGAATTTATCTTCCTTGGTTTTATCCTTGTAAAGGGAAAGCGATTCGCCCGTGAGAATGGATTCGTTTACCGAAAAATCATTCGAGTGAACGATCACACCATCTGCAGTAATTGCTTTCCCTTCCTCTACCATCAGGCTGTCGCCCACCACCAAATCTTCGCTTTTGATCTCTCCCTCTTCTCCGTTTCGAATGACTTTGCACTTGGGCTGAGAGTATTCTTTCAGCTTTTCCAGTGCATTCTTGCTTCTGGAATCTTGATACAGTGAAATGGAAGCTATTAAAACGATGGCAGCAACCAGGAAAATTCCGTCGCCTACCTGACCACTGATAAAGTAAATGGACGCAGCCACCAACAACAGAATGATCATCGGATCCCGGGCAATCCGTACCACGGTATCTAAGAAGGTATTTTCTTTCTTGTAATCTAATGTATTGGAGCCAAATTTTTCCCTTGCGTGAATGACCTCCTTGCTGCTCAGGCCTTCTATGTTAACGTGATTTGCAGGCATATTTAAAGGTAGTTGTTAATATATGATAGCCGATAAAAGTATATCCAACATTTAGCTGATTTAGTTAAAGGCTCATTTATTCCCTTCACCTATAAAACAGGCATTTACTCATGATTTCTACGCGAAATATTTGACGATGCAAATGGGTCAAAAACTGATAAGAATCATGTTTGATAATTGTGTCATGCTCCTTTTGAATGGCTAACTTCCCCTTGTCTATTACTCACCCGACCAGACTAAATGACAAAAACCGTACACGGAATATACATCGGCACCATGGCTACTATAGTGGTGGCGGTGACCGCGTATTTGTCTTACGTTGGCTATTCTTATTATGAATTACCGATTGAGGAGCGTTTTTACCACCCTCAGTACGATTGGTTTAAACCGTCCGGAGCATTTGGCCACTGCCTCGGCATAGTGGGCACATTAATGATTCTCTTCGGCGTGGTCATTTACATTGCTCGAAAGAACCATGGCTTCATGGAGCGATTTATCCGTATCAAATACCTCTTGGAATTCCACATTTTCCTTTGCACGCTAGGACCAATATTAGTGCTGTTTCACACCTCCTTTAAGTTTGGAGGGATTGTGAGCATAGCTTTCTGGAGTATGGTGGCCGTAGTGGCCAGCGGCGTTGTCGGACGGTTCATTTACAATCAGATCCCGCGCAATATTCAAGGTAAAGAGCTCGGCCGCGACCAACTTTTGGAAATGCGTGCTGAGATGGTTAAAGGTCTCCGTAAGGCAGAATTGTTTTCGCAAGAAGAGTTGGACGCCTTGTTCAAGATTCCTGAAAAGGGCAATGCCAGAGTCAAGGGTGCCAAGAAAATGCTAAGCGAAAAATCCGCCGCGAGGGATCAGCGAAAAAAAGTCTTAAAAGTGATGAAAGACGAGCGCACGCTCAACCGCAGGATTCGCAACTTGAACCAAATGCAGAAATTATTTGGCTATTGGCACGTAGCACATAAACCCTTTGCCCTAATAATGCTCGTGGTAGTAATAGTCCACGTCATTGTAACCCTAGCCCTAGGCTACAAATGGATTTTCTGATGGGAGTGCTCTGGGAAGAAATACTGATTTACGGAATTACGGGGCTCTTCTGCATCGCTGCCGTGGTGTTTTACATCCGCAGCGAAAAGAAAAAGTCAAGCGCCATAGCCGAAAAAGTAGCTACCGCCAAAGAAGAAGGTCGGTTTGAACCCGTATCACTTCACCCTTACATCGATGTAAACCTTTGCATTGGCAGCGGCGCCTGCATAAAAGCCTGCCCCGAGAAAGATATTCTAGGTATTGTCAACGGTATTGCCACCGTCATCAATGCTACAAGCTGTGTGGGCCACGGTGCTTGTTTCCACGCCTGCCCTGTAGAAGCCATCAGTCTGCGCATTGGCACCGAGAAACGCGGGGTAGACTTACCTCACGTAAAGCCCAACTACGAGACCAATGTTCACGGTATTTATATCGCCGGTGAACTCGGAGGCATGGGGCTTATAAAGAACAGTGCCGAGCAAGGAAAGCAAGCCATCGACAGTATCATGAAAAGCAAAAAGGTCGGAAAGGAAGGTATTCTCGACGTAGCCATTATCGGCGCAGGGCCTGCCGGTATCACTGCGGCGCTTAGCGCAAAGAAGAACAAACTGAATTTTAAGGTACTCGAGCAAGACTCACTCGGTGGTACCGTTTTTACCTTTCCTCGTGATAAGGTTGTGATGACCCAGCCAATGGATCTGCCATTACACGGCAAAATCAAACTTCGCGATACCAGTAAACAAGAATTGCTGGGAATATGGCAAGGTGTGCTGAAAGAGAACAACATCATCATAAAGGAGCACGCAAAAGTTGAGGAGGTTGAACCCTTAGAAAATGGGGATTTCAGATTAAAGATTGCCAACGGCGAGGAAGTCATCGCGCAAAACGTATTAATAGCCATAGGTCGTCGGGGTTCACCGCGCAAGCTGAATGTCCCAGGCGAAGAGTCGACGAAAGTGGCTTACCGCTTGCTCGAGCCCGAGCGCATCTCAGGAGAAAAGGTATTAGTTGTCGGTGGAGGTGATTCGGCTGTTGAGTCGGCCATGCTGTTGATGGACGATAACGACGTGATCATTTCTTACCGTAAGGATCAATTTTCTCGGATCAAGCCCAAAAACCGAGAAAAGATCGATGCCGCCATCGCCGATGGTCACATTGAAGTGATGTACGACTCTAACGTGCTGGAGATCAAAAATGAAACCGTGACAATGTCATTTAATGATGATCGCCAAGACATAGAAATACCGAATAATCGCGTTTACATATTTGCGGGAGGTGAGCTGCCGATTCAGTTTTTGAAGAGTGCAGGAATCGAAGTGGAGAAGAAGTTTGGGAAAATAGTTAAGAAATATCGTTAGCCCTTGATGAAGAACATCTTCATATCAGTTTGTTGTGTGTTAGTGGCCCACCTTGCAGTGGCGCAACTTTCACCGGGCGATCTGTCGGAGGCACACAAGCACCTCGAGGGAATTAGCAACTGCACGGAGTGCCACTCCATCGGCAAAAAGGTGCCCGATCAAAAATGCCTCGACTGCCACAAAGAAGTTCAAACGCTGATCTCCGCAGACCGCGGCTATCATGCGTCGAAAGAAGTGCAGGCTAAAACTTGTATCGATTGCCACAGCGAACACCACGGCCGTAAGTTCGAAATGGATCGATTTGACCAAGACGCTTTTGACCACCAGCTCACGGGTTATCTGCTCGAAGGCAAACACGAAGTGATCGACTGTCGCGATTGCCATAAGCCTGATAACATTACCATTGCCGATTTGCGGAAGCGCGATGGCACTTTTTTAGGACTCGAGAAGGCCTGTTTGAATTGCCACGACGATTTTCACCAAGGTACCCTCGAAAAAGATTGTGCTCAATGTCACGACTTCGATAAATGGCGGCCTGCATCAGGATTTGACCACGATCAGGCAGACTTTAAGCTAAAAGGGGCTCACCGCGAAGTAGATTGCATAGAATGTCACAAGGAAACAACCCGCAACGGAAAGGAATTCCAAGAGTTCACGGATCTGGAATTCGCCAATTGCACCGACTGTCATAACGATCCGCACGACGGTAGTTTCGGTGCCAAATGCACCGATTGCCATGGCGAAAACGACTGGCATGTGCTTAAATCGGGGATTAAGTTTGACCACAACCTCACCGATTACCCTCTGGAAGGAATGCATGTCAGTTTAGATTGCCGTAAGTGCCACACATCGGGCTCATACACGAAGAACATTGATCACAGCAAGTGCAAGAGTTGCCACAAAGATTATCACCGTGGACAATTGACGGATGACAATCCCACTGCCGATTGTCAAGACTGCCATACACTGGAATCTCCGTTTTCATATACCCTTTACGGCCTCTCTGAGCACCAAGAATCTTCTTTTCTTCTGGAAGGTGCACACATTGCGACCCCTTGCTTTGCCTGCCATGTGAGCGAAGACCGATGGGAATTTGAAGGAATTGGCGAAAGCTGCGTCGATTGCCACGACGATATACACGATGGAGTTATCAGCGAGAAGTATTACCCTGATGATGACTGTACCCAATGCCACAATTCGGACACGTGGAAAGAAGTAATCTTTGATCACGGCACAACGAATTACGAGTTGGAGGGCAGGCACAACGAGATTTCCTGCCGCGCGTGTCACCTCGATTTTTCCGAATCAGGAGAGCTGTTAAATCAAGAGTTTAGTGGATTGGATAATGCATGCATCACTTGCCACGAAAACGTGCACGGTTCGCAGTTCGAAGTGGATGGTGTAACCGATTGCACGCGTTGCCATACGGTAGCAAAAACGTGGAACGCTGATGGATTCGATCACAGCAGTACGCGTTTCCCCTTGGAAGGAAAGCATCTTGAAATTGACTGTAAGGCTTGCCACAAGGCAAAAATATTTGAAGACAATGTAGAGCGAACTGATTATAAGATTGAAAAATTTGAATGTATAGACTGTCATTCATAATCGTGCTCCTACTGGTTTATGTAGGTTCGGCATCGGCGCAAAATCCGCATGGTGAAGGGATGATTTTGGAATGTAAAGACTGCCATGCGACGCCTGAGAATTATGGTTTTTTAGTTGTATTGATTGTCATCCAACCGGCTCAGATTAGTCTAAATGAAAATGAATGAAGCGAATAGGTCTTAACGAACACTGGATTCGGATAGCAACATTGCTGACCACAGTTTTGATGTTTCCTAGTGCGGAATTGATCGCACAGGAGGAAGCGCTTTATGGTACCGTGAGTTTCATTACTTCACAAAATGTCTATTTGCGCTTTGACAATACAGACCTACTTCAACTCAACGACACCATCTATCAAAATGTAGGAGGAAAGAATCAGCCTTGCCTCGTACTAAAGCAGAAATCATCTGTTTCTTGCATTGCTGAGCCTATTTCAGACTGTAAATTTGAAAAAGGCGATAAAGTGGTGTATTTCTATACTCCTTCCGTGAAGAAGGACGATAAAGAAGAAATCGAGCAAGCCTCGGACTTTGTCAAAGATTCTCTAGCAGTGGATACGAACTCCGTGAAGGTGAATGCCCCTCCTAAAAAAGTCCTTACAGATCATATCGACGGGCGAATTTCTTTGGCAAACAATACTACTGCGGGAAACGGCGATCTCAATAGCCGCACGTTGGGTCGACTAGCTCTGGATGCAGAAAATATCGGCGGATCGAAGTTTTCGTTTTACAGCTATTCACGCTTTCGCTACAATAAAATTGAACGCAACGGCCTCCGGAGTAATGACAGCCGTATGAGTATTTACGAGTTGGCCCTGCAGTACGATGCTGACTCCAGTCTGACGGTAAGTATCGGTAGACAGATCAATAACCGAATGTTATCGGTAGGTGCAATGGATGGCCTGAACGCAGAAAAGCGATTTCGCAACTCCTATGTCGGCGCAGTGGTAGGTTCCCGAACGGATCCCAGGACCTATGGCGTCAACCCGGACTTATTTCAATACGGTGCATACGTCGGCCTCTACCACGACAAGAAAAAGATAAGTAGCACAACCTTCGGAGTAATCGACCAACGCAACACGGGAGCCACCGACCGTCGCTATGTTTTTGCCCAGCACCGCAACCGAATTGGCGATAATATCAATTTATTTGCTACCGCTGAGATGGACATTTACAAAACAGACGTTATCGGTAACGAGGAAAGCGGAGTTAGACCTACCTCTTTTTACGTCATGGCCAATTACAGGGTATCACGCAAACTGCGTATTACAGCTTCTTACGATATGCGTCGAAACCGAATCTTGTACGCATCCTATTCTGAAAGCCTCAACCGCCTGATCACTAATGACCCGTATCGAAATGGTTATCGGCTTCGAGTGAATTACAATCTTTCTCGCAGCATTTATACAGGAGCAGGTTTTAGTCAGCGCACACAAAGCGACAACCACAACACTTTTACCAGCATCAACGTGTTTTTAAGCTTTGCAAGAATTCCAATCATTGGTGGACGCTGGTCGAATGTTTTTACCACAAATCAGAACACTTACTACACATACAACTCATTTTCTACTCGGTATACCCGGGATTTTTTCAAAGGGAAACTATCGGTATCCCCTAACGCCAGACTTGTCTCTTACAACTACATCAACTTCGATGGGGCTGCCTTCAATCAGACATACCTCTCTCTGGATTTGGATTACGACATTGCGAAAAACCTGAGTATCGGAGCTGATTACGAATATTCGCAAAGAGGCGATTTTATATACCATCGATTCAACACAAACTTGATTAAGAGATTCTAATAATGAAACACACTTCACTCATTCGTCATTCTTTCATTCTCCTGATGTTTTTAGCTGCTTGCTCGGGGGAACAAAGGGTAGAACCAGAAAACAAAAGTAGCAGCGGATCTTCATCGACCGGCATCTTTGGTGACTCTCCCGGAAATGGAGCCATCACACCTGATGAATTGTCCAATAACAACATCCACGAGGTAGAGATCGTGGAAGTTTTGAAAACCTCGAAGTACTCCTACTTGCGCGTGCGGAAAGGCGAAGAAGAACCTTATTGGATCGCATCGATGAAATCAGAATTTCAAGAAGGTCAGAAAATCATTTACGAAGGAGGCCTTTTAAAGACCAATTTTAAAAGTACGGAATACGACCGCGTCTTTGATAGGCTCTACCTTGTCTCGAAGATCAGACTACTCGACGGGCAGGCAGTCCCTTTGACCAAGAGCGCTGATGAAGCTCCTAAAACAGTTGGAAATCAATTTAAGAAGCCCGATCAGGAAGATATCGTAGATCTTGCTGAAGTGGTAAATGATCCCGAGAAATACAAGGACCAAAAGATTAAAGTTTATGGGGAAGTGGTAAAAGTCAACGCCAATATCATGGACCGCAATTGGCTGCACATAAAGGATGGGACAGCCGATGAATTCGATTTTGTGCTCACCTCTCAAACATCCGTTCCTGTCGGTCACTCCATGATATTTGAAGGAACCATATCGCTAAGCCGCGACTTTGGTGCCGGCTATGTTTACGACCTCATCATGGAAAACGCTCAACCGCAACCCTAAATGGCAAAAGCAAAAAGTTCCTTTTCCAAAATTTTGTTGACGCTCTTCAACACAAAGGCTGCGGGAGCCTATCTCATTATTTTTGCAGCAGCTATAGGAACGGCCACCTTTATCGAAAACGACTTTGGCACTTCTGCTGCACAAAAACTGATTTATCAATCTACGTGGTTTGAGGTTTTGTTGGTGTTGTTCTGCATTACCCTAATCGTCAATGTGATTCAATTCAGGTTCGTTCAAAGACGCAAATGGGCTTTGTTGATATTCCATTCGGCTATGGTTGTGATCATTATTGGAGCCGGTATCACGAGGTATTTCGGTTATGAGGGTGTGATGCACATTCGAGAGACCGAGTCCTCCAATGTGATCTATTCAAATGACACCTACCTGAATTACAAGGCTCAATACAAAGGGCAGGATTTTCAATTTTATGAATCTGTCCTTTTCGCGTCTATAGGTGACAATGAAATGGATGAAACTTACCTCGTCGGAGACCAGAAGGTAAACGTAGTCGTAAGAGAAGTGATTCCCAATCCCGTTCAGTCAATGGTGTCTGACCCGAAAGGGCCGGCAACCTTGAAGGTAGTTTTCGGGAGTGAGATGGGCCGCGAGGAATACTTTTTACATCCGGGCGACAAACAACAGCTGCAAGGAGTGAAATTCAACTTTACGGAAGAAGACATTCCCGGTGCTGTTAATATTCGATTGATTGATGGTCAACTCTCTTTACAAACTGACCGCGATTTGGTGCAGATGGTTATGGCAGATCGCAGCGTTGATACACTTGCGGCCTTCGTCCGCCATCCGCTTAAACTGAGGTCGCTTTATAACAATGGTTCTCAAGCTTTCGTATTCGGCGATTTTCTGCCCGCGGCGAAGGTTCAAATGAAAGCGGGAGACCAAAAGATCGAAAACTCGAGCACGATAGCCATTTTATTGAAAGTATCGATTGGCGATCAAAACTTTGAGCGTTACGTAATGGGATCAAAGGGAACACTCGGTCGACCGGAAGTATTTGCCGGTGAAGGCTTGCTTCTATCGGTTTCTTATGGCTCCAGGATAATCGAGCTGCCGTTTAGTATTTATTTAAACGACTTCATCATTGATCGCTACCCCGGAACCAATAGCCCTGCTTCCTTTGCATCAGAAGTCACACTGACAGATTCTCGCGCCGGTCTTGAGGAGGATTACCGTATTTACATGAATAATGTCTTGGACTATGCGGGCTATCGCTTCTTTCAATCATCTTACGACCGCGATGAGCTAGGCTCCTACCTGAGTGTAAACTACGACGCGCCCGGAACGGTGGTGACCTACATTGGATACATCCTACTGACGCTTGGCTTGGTGCTGGTATTCTTCAGCAAAAACACGCGTTTTCATCAATTAACGCAAAATATTAAGAAACTAAGAGGTGCTGCCGTTTTACTTCCACTGTTCCTTTTCATGGGTCTGACTTCTGCAGATTTAAACGCTCAACAAGCAGTTGCGCCTCAATTGAAGGTCGTTGACGCCAGTCATGCAGAATTGGCAAGTCGAATTGTGGTGCAAGACTTTCGAGGCAGGATGAAGCCTTTGCATACGCTTAACCGTGAGCTGCTCAGAAAAATTTCAGGAAGTGAAAGTTACAGGGGCTTTAACGCCGATCAAGTGGTTCTGTCGATGTATGCCGACAAAACATCTTGGTATGCCGTACCTCTAATTTCAATAGGTGCCCACAATGGAGTGAGTGAATTGATCGGTATAAAAGACGGAGAGAAGGCAGCTTACCGCGATTTCTTTAGTCGGGATGGCAAGTATAAGCTGGGAAATGCAGTCCAAGAAGCAAACAATACGAAACCCGCGGAGCGCGGGATATTTGAAAAACAAATCATAAAGGTTGACGAGCGATTGAATATTGTCACCATGGTTTTTTCAGGTAGCTTCTTTCGAGTCATCCCGTTGGAAAATGATCCCAATAACACGTGGGTATCAGAACGCTTCCAGGGCCATCAAGAACAGGATCGTTCCGTAGCAACCAAATTCTTTAAAGAATACCGTCAATCCCTGCATTCGGCTCTTCATGAAGGCAATTACAACTATCCCAATCAGATCCTTGCAGAATTGAAAGATTATCAAAACACCTATGGTAAAGCCGTAATACCTTCATCTGCAAAATTGAAAACAGAGATCATCCTGAATAAATCGAAGGTCTTTAATCGCCTAGCGCTTTATTACTTTTCTCTGGGTCTCCTATTCCTCGTATTGCTTTTTTACACGGTTTTCCGTCCGAACTCGGGCATTTCACGCATGCAGAATATTTTCCTCGCGCTGGTGGTCATTGGTTTTGTGGCTCACACCGCAGGATTAGGCTTGCGCTGGTATGTTTCGGGACGAGCACCGTGGAGCAACGGATACGAGTCCATGATCTACATTGGCTGGACGGCCACCTTGGCAGGATTGTTATTCACCCGACGTTCATTGGGCGGAATGGCAGCTACCTTGGTGCTGTCAGGAACTGTTTTGCTAATAGCGCTTTTAAGTTACCTCGACCCAGAAATCACCCCATTGGTTCCCGTTCTACGCTCGTACTGGCTTACCATTCACGTGAGCCTGGAGGCGGGTAGCTATGGGTTCCTCATGCTCGGAGCCATTATCGGATTGATCAACCTGATGCTTTACGCGGTAATGCGTAAAGCCAGCAAAAAGCGAATACTTCGCATGATTAAAGAAATGTCTTATATCAGCGAAATGACCCTGATCGGAGGCATTGTAATGCTTAGTGTGGGAACTTATCTCGGTGGAGTGTGGGCCAACGAATCATGGGGACGCTATTGGGGCTGGGACGCCAAAGAAACCTGGGCTCTCGTTTCGATTCTGGTCTATGCATTCATTTTGCACATGCGGCTGATTCCCGGATTGAAGAGTCTTTTCGCTTATAATTTCGCCACGCTTTTCGGTTTGTCCTCGGTCATTATGACCTACTTCGGGGTAAACTACTACCTCTCGGGATTGCACTCGTATGCCGCGGGAGATCCCGTTCCGATTCCCGACTGGGTATACTTAGCCGTAACGATCGTGGCGGTAATTAGCGCTTTCGCCTATTGGCGCAAAAAAGCTGTTGGGGCATGAGGTCTATTGTTCTATTACTAAGAATGAAGGCAGTACTTAAAATGTATGCTAATGCAAAGAGAATTGACAGGATTCATTCGGGCTTGAGATTTATCGGGTTCAGGTTTTATTCTCTTCAAAAATTGCCACGAAGACATTCACGATGGAATTATCAGTGAGAAATATTACCTTGATGATTGCCGTTTACACCTTTGGTCGAAAAAGTTTGAAAACAACATGGTGCAAATAAATTACAAATGTGAAAAATTCGAATGCTAAGACTATCATTCATAGCACTCCTAGTTTTAGTGGTCGCAGGTTCTGTTTCGGCGCAGAACCCTCACGGTAATGATTTTATCGTAGACTGTAAAGACTGCCATAACCCGGGCGGTTGGTCTGTGGATTTAGAGACTATGACCTTTTCACACGACTCGGTTGGTTTTGAGCTGGAAGGTCGTCACGAAGAAATTACCTGCAAAGACTGCCATACCACCTTGGTATTCGACGAAGTTGGCAATGATTGTGTGGACTGTCACACCGATATCCACAACATGTCGGTAGGAAATGATTGCGTACGCTGCCACGATTCAGAAAGTTGGTTGGTCAATAACATACCCGAATTGCATGAGCAAAATGGTTTCCCGCTTTTGGGACAACACCGGGTAGCCGACTGCACGGACTGCCACCTCGATGAGAGTGAACTCGAATGGAGTCGAATAGGCAACGAATGCGTGTCTTGTCACATGGAAGACTACATGGCTGCTTTGGAGCCCAACCACCAATTGGCGGGATTCTCGACCGAGTGCACCGAATGTCATGCACCCTTGGCACAAGACTGGATGGTCGATGATTTCCACGTTTTCTTCCCGCTGGAAGGAGGTCACGATATTGACGACTGTGCCGCATGCCACCTGGACGACAATTACGCCAATACATCACCCGAGTGCGTGTCTTGCCACCAAGATGACTTTGACGCTACCTCTGAGCCCAATCATCAAGATGCCGGTTTCTCAACTGACTGCGCGCAATGCCATGATCCCTTTACACCGGGTTGGGGCGGAACCGGTGATTTTCATATGTTCTTTCCGCTCGAAGGGGGCCACGATATCCAGGATTGCAATGAATGCCACGAGGGTACTGACTATGCTGCGGCCTCACCGGAATGTGTATCATGCCACCTTGACGATTTTCAATCCACCGACGAACCTGACCATGAAGCTGCAGGTTTCTCAACGGATTGTCTCGAATGCCACAGCCCGACCGCTGAGAACTGGGGATCTGAAAGCTTCCACTTATTCTTCCCGCTAGAAGGAGGACACGATATTCAGGATTGCAATCAATGTCACGATGGAAATGATTATGCTGCGGCTTCGCCGGAATGCATCTCGTGTCACGAGGACGACTTTAACAATGTAGATTCTCCGGATCACATAGATGCGGGTTTCGGCACAAACTGCCTCGAGTGCCACACCACCAATAATTGGGAGTCGGCTATTTTCGACCAACACGATGGGATGTACTTCCCTATTTTCTCCGGGAAACACGATGAAGAATGGAACACCTGCGACGAATGCCACACCACACCTGGCAATTACAGTCTTTTCAGCTGCATCCAATGCCACGAACACGATAACCCGGGCGACTTAGCGGATGATCACGATGAAGTGTCCGGCTATGTCTACGAAAGTAACGCTTGTTACAGCTGTCACCCGAACGGATCAGAATAACAGTTTTATGGAATAAGAAGGATGCGAATTATTAGTGGGCCGTTATTGAAGGCCAGAGTGCTCTAGCTTTACTTAATAAAAAATGGTGTACGCCTCATCCTTCTTCTCATTCGATTTGAGATATAAGTACTCCCTATCGGTATCTATAATTATGTCGAATCTCTTGATTAAATCTCCTCCCATCAAGCTTACTTTTTGCTGATCAAGGGATCCTTCAAAAAAACCAACCGGAATATTTTTAAAAGACACCTCCCCAAGCCTAAATTCGGGTAGACTTCCTTTCTTAGTCAACAGAGTATTTCCATAAGAATCCTGTAGCTTTTGCTCGGAGGTAATTTCAATTCGACTGCTTAGGTCGTTGTCCTTAGCAAAACCATCATCGAAAAGAATGGCTCCTCCATAACCCGAATGAATTAAAAATTGATTTTGATACACTTGATGGTTCAATACGGCAGAAGCTGTCAAAAATATCATCCCATCTACATAATCTGTCGGTATTTTGGTATACCCTTGAGGCAAAGTAGGTGTGACGGGATGTATGACCAGAATCTGCTTCGTGAAATTTATCTCGACCGCTTTCCCGAAAAAAAAATCCAAACCGACCTTACCATCTGACTCAGGACCTGAATTTGTCGTTTCCCTTAGGTGGAGACTATCAACAACCATCGCACCGATTGTGAATGAATTGTTCTCACTGACTCGAGATTGACTCTGCCCACCCCAGCTATATACCTCTTGATCGGAGGTCCATGCAATGGACTTTAGTTTTGAAGCTCCCTCCTTCGTTAAAGAGACGGAGCCCCCGGCAGTATGAAACATTAGCGTTAGAGAATCTTCAGTATTTACTATCGCCTCAACCAAAATATTATTGTGGTTCGTCAACCGAAAAGGAATGGTATCATTCTGTCCCGAACAAAGTTGACTCAAAACAAGTCCAAGAATTAACAAAAAGACATTGCAATTGTAAGAAGCAGTAATTTTCAATTTATCTGGATTTAAACCAACTCGAGAATCCGGATTTCGGAAAACCAGCGTACGGGTATTAAGCGGAAATATAGATTGAAAAATAATGCCTCTGTTAACTTAGTTCCAGCTTTACCGCTTTTTAACAACTGATGGTGTAGAAGCATCATCTTAATTATTGATCTCTAGGAATCGACATTCTTTTTTTAGACATGAAACGAGTCTTTCTTGAATTTCTACTTTAGAAAGTTCCCACCCACGAAGACATAAGTAAGTTTTATATATCGAGCAATCTGATTTGAATTAATGACTCAATCCTATAAGATTCACATCAATTAATATCAAGAAATGCCAATTGTGATGATTGATATTGCTTATCTCGAATCGAAATATCTTCATTCTCTTTAAAATCACCTAGACCAATTTTAACTGCAAAACCTTCCGATTCCCACTTTTAGGATTTTTTTCTTGTTCTCCTTGCATAAATGCAAGAGATATTACTACCTTAGCATCATGCTTGGAAAACAGCACTGTGGGATATCATTCTTTCATCGTCTCACTCTAAATCGTCTCACGGTGTTCCAAGATAGTTTTTCTGTTTCATAGCCTCGAAAGCCCTTCAAACGTGAAGGGCTTTCGAGATTTTATACCCTACCCATTTTCTTGAGCCTTTTCTGATCATAAGTTTCTCTTATCTTTTTAGACTTACCTGAGCTTTGACTGCAAGTAAAAGAAACTACAAAATGAGCAATCATTGGAATGTTAAGCAGACATCAATTTTGTGTTTGTCTTGTTCGTCGAAAACCGGGAATTCTAAAGGAATAAGCTCGTCCCGTGATTTGATACTTATTAAAATAGAACCTCTATTATTCAAAATCACTTGATATAACCAGACTAGTCAGGTCATTACTTTAATTCAATATTGACTTGTCCGAATCTGATGTCCTTAAAGGGATAGTTTACATCTTTTGTTGATTTAAGAGTCTTATTCAGTTGGACTTTCTGTTTACCGCTAAGAAGAGAAATATTGCATATTTGCGTTCTAAAATATGTGTTGATGACTACTATGATACGTGCTGCAAGCCTCAGTTTCTTTTTATTTTTTACTTGTTTCATTTCCAATGCTCAATCCAATGACTTGATTGACTTGGAGTTTGGAACGGTAAACCATTTTGATGTTGCCACCTGGAATATTGAATGGTTTCCAAAAAACGGAGAAACGACCATTGAATATGTGGTTGAAATCATCGAAGAGCTCGAATTAGACGTCATCGCCATTCAGGAAATAGATGAGCCGGAACAATTTGAATATCTCCTGAGTCTTCTGCAAGGTTACGACGGCTATTACCAAGACGGTGAATACGCCCGACTAGGATTTATATACAACACCCAATCCGTAACGGTAAACGAGCAATACGAGATTTTCGATAACGGTAGCTATGGCAATCCATTTCCTCGCCCACCTTTGGTCATGGAATTGACGTTTATGGGTGAGCATGATTTTGTGGTTATCAATAATCACTTTAAATGTTGCGGCAATACAATTTTGGATCCCGATGATTTTTGGGACGAAGAAACCCGAAGAGCTTATGCTTCGGAATTGCTTAAGGATTATATGGACTTCCATTTTGGTGAGGAAAACCTAATAATGTTAGGTGACTTGAATGATCTCTTGACCGATGCACCGCAAAACAATGTTTTTCAGGTATACATTGATGATCCTACCAATTATCGCTTTGCAGATATGGATATAGCTATGGCTAGCCCATCTCAATGGTCTTACCCAAGCTGGCCTTCTCACCTCGATCATATTTTGGTAAGTGATGAACTCTTTGCTGCTTTGGAGGATCCCGAATCACAAATTACTACCATACAAATCGATGATTTATTTCCAGGCGGGTTCAATGGATATGACAGTAACGTTTCTGATCACCTGCCTGTTGGGTTTGGATTTGATCCCTCGACCACTACCCTTTCTGATGGTCTGAATAACTCAGATGCAAACATCTTTTCAGTTTACCCCAACCCCAGTAAAGGTTTAGTGCAGGTGAGCTCAAAAGGGTCATCGCCTATCGAAGCAATCCGCGTATTTGACCAAATGGGAAGAATGGTATTTGCAAACACGAATCAAGGTAGCGCCAAAAATAGCTCTTTTGATTTGAGCCAATTACCTGCAGGTATCTACAGCATTAGCCTGACTACTGCCTCAGGAGACACCGCTACAAAAAAGCTGGTACTCTCTCGCTAAGTCCTTGCGCCAACAACGGTCTGCTTTCTTTGTTATGAATGTGTAATGCGTTATTTTTACGCCACCATCAAACTGATATTATGAATTTAGCAGAACGCGAAGAATTGTTTCAAGAGAAGATCGACAAAGGGCAGAAGATTGAAGCAAAAGAGTGGATGCCCGAAAACTACCGAAAGCAACTTATCCGGATGATTTCCCAGCACGCCCACAGTGAGATTGTGGGGATGCTCCCTGAAGGAAACTGGATAACACGCGCCCCAAGCCTTCGCCGAAAGGCAGTACTACTGGCCAAGGTCCAAGACGAAGCCGGTCATGGCCTCTACCTATACAGTGCCGCTGAAACGTTGGGAGTGGATCGTCAAACAATGATCGATCAATTGCTCTCGGGAAAAGCAAAGTACTCCAGTATTTTCAACTACCCCACCCTTTCCTGGGCCGACATTGGCGCCATCGGTTGGTTGGTAGACGGAGCAGCCATTGTAAACCAGACCATGCTTGCACGAGGTTCCTACGGACCCTACTCGCGTGCGATGGTTCGTATCTGCAAAGAAGAAAGTTTCCACAACAGACAAGGGTATGAAATCATATACCAACTGGCCAATGGAACAGCAGAGCAGAAAAAAATGGCTCAAGACGCCTTGAACCGCTGGTGGTGGCCTTCCATTCAAATGCTGGGTCCATCTGATGCACAGTCGAAAAACAGCGCCGAAACCATGAAGTGGAACATTAAAGTGGAGAGCAATGACACCATTCGTCAGCGCTTCATTGATCGCACGGTTCCACAGGCAGAAGCCGCAGGTTTGACTATTCCCGATCCAGATTTGAAATTCAATGAGGAAACACAACACTGGGAAATAGGAGAAATCGAATGGGAAGAATTTTTCCAAGTAATAAAAGGAAATGGCCCTTGCAACCACAAAAGAATGGAAGCCAGAAAAAAGGCAGAAGGAGAAGGTAAGTGGGTGAGAGATGCCATGAAAGCTTATGCTGAAAAACAAAAAGCACGCAAATCAACTGCGGCTTAACCAACATACCATCAACTACCTACTACTCTAACACCATGTCTGAAGAACAAACGAATCAAAGCGAACAAGGCATCCTTTGGGAAGTCTTTATTCAATCAAAACCGGGAATACCACACAAGCACGCAGGAAGCGTTCATGCGCACGATGCAGAAATGGCATTGAAAGCAGCTCGAGACGTCTACACACGTAGAAGAGAAGGCGTCAGCCTTTGGGTAGTTCCTTCCAACATGATTCACGCCACGACTGAAGAAGAGGCGGAATCATTCTTTGATCCTGCCGATGACAAAGCCTATCGACATCCTACTTTCTACACCATTCCTGAAGGAGTGAAATATTTGTAAGATGACTAAAGAAGAAGCTTTATACGAATACCTGATCCGATTGGGCGACAACGCCCTGATTTTGGGTCAGCGCTTGGGAGAATGGTGCGGACACGCTCACCAATTGGAAAGCGATATAGCCATGACCAATGTTTCATTGGATTTAATCGGACAAGCGCGAATGCTGCTCACCGAAGCGGGAGTTGTAGAAGGAAAAGGCAGAACGGAAGATGATCTCGCTTTTCACAGAAATGAGTTTGATTTCAGAAACAACCTTTTGGTAGAAATGGCGAATGGCGATTTCGCACAAACTATCACTCGGCAGTTCTTTTTTGATGGGTTCTACTATCACCTGCTGCAGGCTCTAAAGACAAGCAAAAGCGAATTCCTGCAAGCCTTTGCTCTGAAGAGCATTAAAGAAGTGACGTATCATCGGGAGCTGAGCGCCGACTTTGTGGTAAGACTTGGAGACGGCACGGAAGTAAGTCATGATAAAATGCAAAATGCCGTTGACCTCTTGTGGGAATACACAGGTGAGCTATTTGAAATGACAGAAGCTGACGAGATTCTGATGGCGGAAGGAATGGTTCCCGACCTGAATGAAATAAAAGCGCTTTGGGAAAAAGACATGATTGCCGCATTAGAAAAGGCGACACTGTCTATTCCCGACACCAAAGGATATATGGCTTCCGGAAGTCGGAAAGGAAATCACACAGAATACTTGGGGTACATCTTGGCAGAAATGCAATACTACCCACGAATGATGCCCGACGCAAAGTGGTAATCAATGCCAGTTGAACGAACCATAGAAAATATCTACACACTTCTAGAAGATGTGAAAGATCCTGAAATTCCCGTTCTTTCAGTTCGAGATTTAGGAATACTTAGAGATGTTACCATTTCTCCGGAAGGCAAAGTAGCCGTGACCATTACTCCTACTTATTCAGGTTGTCCGGCCATGGATACAATCGAAAGAGAAGTCAAGGAAAAACTGATCGGAGAAGGACTTGATGTGGAAGTCATTACCAAGATTTCGCCCGCTTGGACTACAGACTGGATGACGGAAGAAGGGCGACAAAAGCTTGAAGATTATGGCATCGCACCCCCTGCGGAAACTACTGCGGATAAAGCGTCTTTATTCGCTAAAGCAAAAGTAGTGCGCTGTCCGCGCTGCAAAAGCGAAGAAACGTCATTGATTTCTCAGTTTGGAAGTACGGCGTGTAAGGCGCTTTATCGCTGCGATGATTGCTTAGAGACTTTCGACTATTTCAAGTGTATTTAACCTTCCCGAAGCAATTTCACTTTGCAGATAACTGCTCAATAAGAAAATCAGCGGCTGATTGATTCGGTTTATTGCCTTCCGCAGGGATAAATATCTGACGAGATACGCCCGCTTCTGTCAGAACCTTTCTGAGAGCTACCGCATGATAAGGCGAGTGAAGTAGATTCCCCACTCGATTTCCATTGTCGGGCTTGAAGTCTTTCTTGTTCAAGATGTAAACAGGAGGATCTCCGGAATCGACCATTGAAAGCATGTCCACCTCTTTTCGGTATTTCACAATTTGGTCACTTTCCAGTTGATTAAAATCGTCAACGCCGTAAAACACCATCAATCGATTTCCCAAAGCTGTTCCTCTGATTTTATCCATTGTGAATATTCCATTCGGAAAAACATCTTCCGACCATCTCAAGATATCATAAGTGCTCTGGGTTTCTTGCGCTGCTATAGCCTGTACTCGGCTCGATTGTTGAGTAACGGGATCATCGCTTCCCGCTTCAGCCATTTCATCATGAAAGCCAATCCACAAAGCCGTTCCAGCTCCCGCCGATGTTCCGACCAACCCAATTGATTCAGCATTAATATTCAACTCGGAAGAATGATACCGTAAAAATTGAATGGCTCGTTTGCTGTCGTTCAGGCATTTCAGAACTCCCTCCTTATCTGTCTTCTGGAGGAGGCGATAATTAATCGAAGCAAAAGAGAAGCCTTGTTCCAGAAAGTCGTTGATCTGTTCGGGGCCAATCCCATATTTCGAAGGTTGGTTCCAAGCAGAACTTTTATCGCCGCCTTGGAATCCCCCTCCATGAATATAGACAATCAAGGGTCTCTGCTCATCTGATTCAGACACCCACAAATCCAACACATTTCGCTCCTCATTTCCGTAAGGAATGTTTGAATAATACTTATGGTTTGACTCAACAGAAATAGGACTTCCGTCAATGTATTTATCAAACGATTCACTTGCAGGAACAGAACCTTCAGCAATTTTCCAATCTGATGAACATCCCGACATTAGGCCACTCACGAAAACCAAAGTGAGCAGAGCGATTACTTTTTTAGGGAGCATATGGTGTATTATTGTTATTCAATGAAGGCAAGAGAACTTTCCACGTCTTGATTAATGAATTGGACGTAATGCCTATAGCGCTCCATTATCTGAGAAATATAGGTATACGGTTCAATACCTCGCAAATAACCGTGCCTCACAACGGGATCATTGAAACTTTTAGGGTAACTCAAGGCGAGAATCATCTCTGCCACATTTCGTTCCCAAACATTCGGGTTTAAACCCCTTTTCTCGGCCAATCTTCTTGCATCTTCCACATGGCCCAAACCTGCATTAAATGAAGCCATTGTAAACTTGATTCGCTCCAAAGAATCAGGCACTTCTTCAAAATTTGAATACAGCTGGTACAAATACCTCGTACCTCCACTTATACTTTGCTCAGGATCTGATCGATCGTCTATTCCCAATTCTTCCGCTGTGGAAGGCATGATTTGCATCAATCCTTCAGCTTCAGCCCATGAGGATGCTTCGGGTTTAAATCTGGATTCTTGGTAGACCAGTGAAGCCAGTAGCCTCCAGTCCCAACCTATCTCGTTTGCATACTTTTGAATTAAAGGATCGTACTCGCTGATTCGGTTGTTATTGATGCTGTAAAACTCGCTCTTCACCCGTCGCCGGAAATCTCGCTTATTCTTGAAATACTTGTCGTAGATCACGTAGTAGTCGGTTTCTTTTTTCATTTCACCGATCCATTCATTCATAGAGGTCAATAACTCATCCGAATTTTTATCGACAGCCCAAGCAATTCGTTGTGAAAAGCTTATAGGTACAGTGATATCGAGGATGGGGTAATATGATGCATTTATAGCCGCGATGTTATTGTCTGCAATGGTATATTCAATGTCCCCGTTTACGACCATCTGAATTATTTCATCCGTAGATAGTCTTCCCGGCAATGTGTCAATGTGAATCTCTCCACCAATCTCATCTGATAGATTTTTAATTCGAGCGAAATAGGAGGTGTTTTTTCTAACTGAAACGGTATCTTCAATCAATTCTATCGGATCTTTGATCAAATCACGTTCGATTCTGCTCCACCTCATTTTTCGCCAGTTTTCGGGCTTTCGCTGAACCAAGACTTGATTCACCAAATAGAGGTAATCGCTAAAGCTCACATCTTCCTTCCGTTCTTGAGTAATCGTGAGTCCGTGAGCTATCAGATCTATCTCACCATTGTTAAGATGGTAAAACATCGAGTCAATATTGTCACTTACCACGATTTCCAAGTCCACCTCCAAGTAGTCGGCAAATCGCTCCAGAAGCTCATACTCATATCCCATTGGCTCTCCTCGGTATAGGAAATAACTGGTCGCGCTATAAGTAGTCATTGCTCTCAGCACGCCGCGATTCTTAATCTCAGACAAATCAGCAACAGGCTTCTTAGAAGAGTGCTTTTTATTTTCGGTCTTTGAAGAATCTACCTTTTCGGTGCACCCTAAGACGAGTATAGCGAGAACTAAAAAAAAGAAAAGAGAAAATACCCGCGGTTGTCTCATCTCCCGAAGATAGGGAATCTACTTATAGTCTATAAAACAAAGTAGGAAAAAGAAAAAACCTCACCGGAAGGCGAGGCTTTTGCATCTCAAGATTACAGGATACTCAGGCACCTATGTGGCTAACCAAAACCTCTTGATTTGCCAGATAAATTGAACTATTAACCAAAAACAATTCTTTATCTGTGAGAGTAACGTCGCATTTACATTAGTGGTTGTCTGAAAACTGCTTTCTATCTGGTTTTTATTTTTTCGAATAAATTCAAATTAGCAGATATCGCTTTGATATAGAGCACTTACATGTTTTGAGCATGCCCTTAGCTTTCCAAAGCTCTTATACATAATCACTCCGCTAGTGAAAACGAAAGAAGGGAAATCAAAGCGAAGATTGTCTATAAAATGCCCTTAACCAAAAACCAATGCTTATGAAACATGAAATCTCAGTACTCGTTATTTCTCCCAATAAAAGTCTATTCCGTTCTGTATCACAAGCAGTAGCGTCAATTGGTAGCAATATCAAAGTCCATCACACGAGCAATGTTCGTGAGGCCATTTTGTTATTGAATCAAATTGGAATAAAACCAGACACTCTGCAGATCTATCTGGATAGCACCTGCTCTTCAGTGGAAGCCAATAAATTTGTTCGATTACTCGATCAAGATTTCAGACGCAGTTCTCGGAACTCTGTTGTATTGATTGATGACGCTTCGAGCGTTTCCGGTATTGTACGTTTGGCTATGGCTCGATGTGTATGGGATGTTTTGAACTTACCGGTTCTGCCTATCGAAGTAGAGACAGCTATTCGAAAACGATTTCGTCAAAACCATTCCGCTGCCCAATCCAACTCGGTGGTTTAAACCACATTTTTCAGCTTTTTTTCTTCAATGAACGTCCTGTGATTGTCTACTTTTGGCTGACCAGCTAAATCAAAACGAGTGTTACTCACTTAGCAAATCATTCACTGTAAATGGACATTCAAAGAATCACCGTTCACCAAGTCGGCAATAAGTACAAAGAAGAAGAACTTACCCTTTCGGATAAGGTACTTGATGTTTCAGAAGAAGCACTGGAAAGTTTAACAGTATATTTCACTAAGCCTTTCGGCGAAAGGGATTTTCACCGTTTGAGTCATGTGAATGAGCTGGAGATGAATGAGGTTTACCAATACGTTACGAAGATATTTGAGAACTCCGATTCGCTTCAAGAACAATCGGTAAAGCTCGCAAAGCATCTCTATGATATCAGTGAACACCCCAAGATAAAGAGCGGCGAATTCTACGTGGTTTACTTTACGAATTGCCAAGTAGAAGGTAATGTAATAGACGCTGTAGGCCTTTTCAAATCAGAGAGCAAGGACAAGTTTATCAAAGTAAAAAGACATGCGGGTAGTTTTGTGATCGAGAGCCAAGAAGGCGTGAATATCAATAAGCTCGACAAAGGCTGCATGATCTACAATATGGAGCGCGAAGAGGGATATGTCGTTTCGGTGGTAGACAATACCAATAAAAACACGGAAGCTCGATACTGGATGGATGATTTCTTACAACTCAAAGAGCGAAAAGATGAGTTCCACCAGACCAAGAATGCGATGGATCTCTGCCAGAACTTCATCAAGGAAGGAATGAATCGGGAGTTTGAAGTTTCAAAGGCCGAACAAGCAGAACTACTCGCCAACTCGATGAAATTCTTCAAGACGAACGACAATTTCAACGTGAACAATTTCAGCGAAGAAGTGATCGCTCAGCCCGAGGTGATCGAAGAGTTTAACTCCTTTAGAAACAAAGCAGCTGAAGAAAGAGGACTCAGCTTTGAAGATGATTTTGATATTTCGCCACGTGCGGTTAAAAAGTCAACGAAGAACTTCAAGAGTATCATCAAACTCGACAAGAACTTCCACATTTACGTTCACGGAAATCCGAACCTAATTACCCGAGATGAGGATGAAAACGGGAAGTTTTACAAGGTCTACTTCAGGGAAGAGAGCTGATTTCTTATCATCAGTTGGCTATGTTAAAACTTTAGCGACAACTGAATCCTCTTCCTTTTCACATCCACTTCTACCACCTTCACTTCAAGCTGCTGCTGCAGCTTGACGATCTCATTCGGATCGCTGATAAATCGATCGGCCATTTGACTCACATGGATCAGCCCATCTTGCTTCACACCCACATCCACAAATGCGCCGAACTTGGCGATGTTGGTAACGATACCGGGCACTTTCATACCAACTTCCAGATCTTCAATCTTCCGCAACCTCGGATCAAACTGAAACATCTTCGGCTTGCCCCTTGGGTCTCGACCTATTTTACCGAGCTCTTCGATAATGGAGGTAACGGTCGGAAGACCTGCTTTCTCATCGGTGTATTTTTTCGGATCAAGGCTGTTGAGCACCTCCCTTGCTCCCACCAAAGCGGAAACGGGCTGACCGAGATCCTTGGCGATTCGTTTTACTACGTGATAACTCTCGGGATGCACGGCGGAATTGTCAAGCGGATTCTTCGCGTCTCCTATTCTTAAAAAGCCCGCAGCTTGCTCAAATGCCTTTGGACCCATTCCTTTCACATTTTTCAAGTCAGTCCTACTGGAAAAGGCACCGTTTTGACTTCGATACTCAATGATGTTTTCGGCTAGCTTAGGCCCGAGCCCCGATACATAAGCCAGTAAATGCTCACTGGCCGTGTTGAGCTCAACTCCTACCCGATTCACCACACTTTCCACTGTTCTGTCCAGCGCCTCCTTGAGTTTATTCTGATCCACATCGTGCTGGTACTGACCTACGCCAATGCTCTTTGGGTCAATCTTCACCAATTCGGCCAAAGGATCCATCAATCTCCTTCCAATACTCACCGCACCTCTAACCGTTACGTCGTAATCGGGAAACTCCTTCCGCGCCACCGAAGAGGCTGAATAGATGGAAGCACCTGCCTCATTGACTACATACACTTCTACATCCTTCCGAAATCGCACCCGACTCTTGATGAAGTCCTCCGTTTCTCTCCCAGCCGTACCGTTGCCAATGGCGATAGCGTCGATTCGATAAGATTCTACCAATTGACCAATCTTAGCTGCGGCCTTTGCCTTATCGTTTTGCGGTGGATGGGGATAAATGTTTTCGTTGTGAAGCAGTGTTCCTTGCTCATCGAGGCATACCGTCTTGCAGCCACTTTTAAATCCAGGATCAATTCCCAAGGTTCGCTTCTGCCCTACTGGTGGCGTTAGCAGAAGCTGGCGCAGGTTCTCGACAAATATTCGAATGGCCTCGTCATCCGCTTTTTCCTTACTGTTATTTTTGAACTCGGTTTCGATTGACGGCTTGATCAGTCGCTTGTAGGCATCTTTCACAGCCAAGGCTACCTGAGCGGAAGACTCACTCGTCCCTTTTACGAAAATTCGTTCAAGCGATTCCATTGCTTCCTCTTTTGATGGCTCGATCGAGACGCGTAAGAAGCCCTCGGTCTCGGCCCGACGTATGGCCAGCAATCTATGGCCAGGAATGCGTCTCAACAATTCAGAGAAAGCAAAATAGTCTCGGTACTTCTGAGCCTCTTCTTCTCTACCCTTAATCAACTTTGATCTGATCTCAGCCTTTTTGGCAAATAGAATTCTAATAGCGTTTCTGGCTCGCGGGCGCTCGTTCATCCACTCAGCCATGATGTAGCGCGCTCCTTCCAGCGCTTCTTCGGTATTCTTCACTTGGCCTTTGACGAAACGCCTAGCCGTCGATTCAACGTCATTGACATCCTGCTTCATGATAACGGCAGCTAAGACTTCAAGTCCCTTTTCCCTCGCTTCGCTGGCCTTGGTTTTTCGCTTTTGCTTAAAGGGAAGGTAGATATCTTCGAGCGCATTCAGATCTCTTGCTCGGGCAATACTCTCCTTTAATTCATCGGTGAGTTTTCCTTGATCCGCAATAGCTTCAAGGATGGTTTTCTTGCGCTTCTCAAACTCGACCAATTGGCTGTTTGATTTCTGAATGGCTTCGATTTGAACTTCATCCAGCCCTCCCGTCATTTCCTTTCGGTACCGCGAAATAAAAGGAATGGTCGCACCACCTTCCAATAAAGTAAGTGTTCTGGCAACGTTTCGCTCAGCTAAGTTGAGCGTTTTAGAAATCACGGTAGCATTCATCGTGGCGAATATAATGCGATTTTGATCTCGATTGCTGCCTACAATAGGGGGAATGCACTAAGGAATCAAAAGAACATTGGGTTGACAAATGAAATCTGAAAGCGAAATCACTCAGGATTTTTCAAGCTCTCAAGCTTTTCGCGTGTATGCGCTGCCTCTTCTATGTCCAGTGCTTTTTGAAAGCTTTCAATGGCCTTTTCATTTTTGCCGACAGCCGAATAATAATCGCCTAATGAGTCATATACATTCCCGCTTTTCGGGTAATTTTTTACATTGAGAAGAAACGCGGTCTCAGCCAGTTCAAACTTCTCCTCCTGCAGGTAACCGTATCCCATTCCGTTTATCATTACTTCGGAAGGCGTTACGTCATACCCCATGTTTTTCGAAACGACCTTGTTGTGCACGATGAAATTCTCAAGCGTAGAATCATTAAATTCTGACGGATAGAATCGATAAAAATCAAAGATGAAACGAAAGGCATCGTATTCAGTGATCAAGGGTACTGATCCATGGTCTTCTTGAGGATAGTATTTACTGCCATACTTCAAGTCATTCTCGGGGTGTGCTTTAAAGAATTCATCGGTTGCGATAATCGCTCGAATGTGTCCGCTATCCATAGATGTATCGGCCTTGGCAGATTCAATGGAAGTTCCACGACTTAGGGTATTGGCTATTCCCAAATACATCGACTTCCCCTTGTACATGCCCTTTTTGTTTTGAGCTTCCAATTCCTTGAGAAGAGATTGATCACTCCACCACATCGACGGGTCTATTGAAATAAATGCGTCGAACAGATCCGTGTAATGGAGCAATGCATCCATGGTGGTTAAGCCACCCAATGAGTGACCAATAAACATGCGATAAGGCGCTGTAGGATAATTGCTTTCGATGTAAGGAAACAATTCTGTCTCAATAAACTTCATGAAAGCAGGCCCCCCACCTGCTGTAGCAAAACGGCCACCGGCTGAATAAGGATGTGTGGTATCTGCCTTGGTCGGACTCAAATCTCTACTTCTATCGGTGTTTTCTATTCCCACAACGATCATAGGTGGACACAAATCATTGCCAGCCATATAATCTACTAGTGCGCTTACCGACTGAAAATGCGCAGACCCATCTAGCAAATAGACTACGGGAATCTCTGAATTTTCAGCCATTCCCATTGGTGTGTGAATCCACAGGAATCTTTCTTCACCGAGTACCTCTGAGTTGATGCTAATCCTTTCCCCAATGGCCACCGTATTGTCGGACTGGGCCGAAACAGCCAATACCAAAAACGAAAGAAATAAAATGAAACCGCTTCTTAGACAGGTTAGAGCAAAGGTCATAGCTTGAGTGTTGGGTTAAATTCTACGTTATATCGAGAAATGTATTGATAATTTGCGAGTGAGCCGTTTAGCCTTGGTCATTTTTAACAGCTCATAGCAAAAGACTTCTCTCTTATAGCTTGGAAATCTTTGTGCTGACCATTCCTGAATCACCAGAAAAAAGGAGGATGTACATCCCAGATGGAAAATCGGCAATATCAAGCTGATTCATGCCTATGCTTACATTCACTTGATCGATTTTCTTCCCATCGATCGAATAGATTTCCAACTTGTCGTAACCCGATGGAATGATCAATTGAACCCTATCCTGCGCTGGATTCGGGAATACTTCGACTGGAATCTCAACATATTCTTTTGTGGAAACGACCTCGGAGCAGATCTCTGATTCGTCGATTTCCCATGGTATCACCTCGATGGGCAGTTCGGTTGTAAATGCCTTGACCAAGTCAAACTCTAAGGGACTGTTTATTACCATTGGAGTGATTTCCTCCAAATCTATATCCACGGACACTTCATTGCAAGGAGCTTGTCCATCACTGGCACGGGCATTCAACCTTACTTGACCAATTAAGTTGCGACCAACCGTTAGTAATCTGTTGTCTTCCAACGTCAACCGAAAGGAAAACGATGTTCCTCCTCCACTTTCAATCGCTGACGACCAATTGAGTATTGCGTCAAGGTTGATTTCTGCAAGAATAGGAAGAAAGCCATTTTCAGATAAAAAGTTTAATCCCACTACTACACTTCCGTTGTCCCTTATTTCTATTCCAGAAGTACTCTCGTTGAATCCATTCCCTTCTCGGTAAATTCTAACTGCATCGTAAACAACACCGTCGACATCAGTTCTTAAAATCAGACCGTTGACACTCTTTCCTGAAGATTCAGGATCAAACCTGGTCCCGGCAATAGATATGTCGCTATTCTCATTTACAGAAATCGAATAAGCCGCACTCGTTTCTCCGACGTCGTATTTCTTGAACCACAACGCTTCCGTTTCTGTAAAGGCCAAAATGAACGGTACATTTCTGCTAACTGAATTATCGAATATTTCACCGGTGGCATAGAAGGTATCGCTGTCGGATTTGACTACATCTTCTATTTGAACTCCTGTCCCATCGTCAAAAAGCTCATAGCGGGCTTGGAGACTTCCCTCTGAATCGGTTACCAATACTGAGGATGGTTGACTAGAAACGCCATAGCGAATCACAGAGACAATATTGCCTGAAGCCATTTCTGATGTGTGAAAATCCGTTCATCAAAAGATCCATTGTACATCTTTTGCCAAATTACAGCACCGTCAGGATCGATCTTGATTAGGCCTCCTCCAACATCAAAGGCAAATTCTTGCCGCATCGTCCCGCCAAGGAGAATATTTCCATCGGCGAGCACTTCAATGCTTCCCAAATCATCTCTTCGAAGCGTGCGGTACCAATTTGCCCAGGCTACCTCAAAGTCAGCATTTACTTTAACGACCACCGACATTGTGGAGTCAATGAACATATTGTTGCCGGAACAGGCAAAATAACTATTACTCATGCCATCCGTAGCCACATCACTGACGGTCAATGAATATGGAGAATTCCATGATTTTTCGAAAATAGTTTGGGCTGAAACAGTGAGATTCAGCAGAAAGAGAATAGCCAGCAGTTTTTTCATGATTGGTTCAGTTTAACGGTCAGTGAAAAGTAATCAATCTTTCCGAAAGCATGGAGCTTGATAGCAAGGCCGCTAAGATCTAAAAGCGCAAAAGGACAGTTAACTTGAATAAGCAACCTTTTAGATTTTGCTGTTCACCTTTTTGATTTTTTTTCGATATTCATGTAAACATGAATTATGAGGTACCTATACTTAGCACTCTTGATGCTCTTCGCCCATGCGCTTCTTGCACAGAACGTAACCATTATTCAAATTCAAACTGTACCAGAAGGTGGCGGAGATGCATCCACTCTTCTGGGCCAGACTGTCACAACCAGCGGTATTGTTACCTCAACAATAGGCGGGGACAATTTGGGAGCAGTTTATATTCAACAAGCATTTGCAGCTGCATGGGGCGGATTACGTTTGTTTAGTGGTGAGGGTTTGGAGGCACTGAATATAGGCGACTCTATTCGTGTTGACGGAATGGTAAGTGAGGTAGATGGTGAAACTGTTTTAGAATCTGTATCCAATATTGAAGTTCTTTCGGAAGATGCTTCACACTTCGTAAATCCTCAATATCCAGACCCTGCAATTTTTGAAAGTTGGAATTATGAAGCAGAACAATACGAGGGCATGGTAGTGGTCTTTCAAAACTTACCCGACCCACTCTTGGTTACCGAACAAAATGCAGATGGAAGTTCCAATTTTGGAGAGTGGCGCGTAGGTCGCTCATTGGATAATCCTCAAGAAGGTTGTCGCGTGCTTTCGGGTAGGGTGACATCCTCATTGCTATCCTCACTCAACGTTTCCTATGTGAACGATGAGCTTTGGTTTAACAATTCAGGGCAAATGCAAGTAGATCCCATAGTAGTCAATGCAGGCGATTCTTTTGACTTTGTTCAAGGTATTCTAAGTGAATCATTTTCAAATCATAAATTATTACCTCGAAACAATATGGATTTTGAGGAGGAGACAGTCGACTCTTTTGAAGGTGATGATGTTGTCCTCACTGCGTTGGGAGTCTTTTCCACGGAAACTACAGAAGCCCGGTTGATACTTGGTAATGATATTGTGACAGCGATTCATCAACTCTCTTTCGAGCCTGCAGTGAATGATCCCGGAATTGTCATATACAACTTGGATGGAACCAGAAATACGAATTTCGGGGATGACGGAATTTTCATGATCGAAGGAGATGAAAGCTTCGCCCCTAAAGGCATAGCTATGACGAGTGATGGGAATTACTTGATGGCTGCCCAGACTTCTTTCAATGACGGTACGGCTGGTATAGTTTACGAGGTCTTGGCGGATGGAAGTGGGTTAAACCCTTCGTTTGGAGAAAATGGAAAAGTCTTCATCGACGCAGCTACCGACTTTATGACGATCGAAAAAATGCTGTTAAACGACGATGGGGAAATATTCTTGGCAGGTGGAGATTTTAGTGATCTCTTCGTTGTAAAGTTGAATCCAGACGGAACCTTGGCCGATGAGTATGGTGAAGGTGGTGTTGTCACAATTGACCATTTCGACAATGATAATTTCATGAACGCTACTTTGCATCCGAATGGAGACATTTCTTTGGCGTTTTACGTTTTCACTGATTTCAAACTAACAAGGATAGATGCTCAAGGTCAACTAATAACCGATTTTGGCACTGACGGAGTATCATCCATAGTATTCGAGGGTCAAATGGCACCACAATTTGATATGGTTCCCGAAGAAGCAGAGCTTCTTATCGCAGGTTTCCAAACTGTAGAAGGTGCAGCAAAGCACACTATATTCAGGGTTGACAATGATGGAGAGATCATTGAAGATTTTGGCGATGATGGTTTTGTTTTGGGCTCCATCTCTCCAACTGAGCGCGAAGCATTTTTTGCCGTGACTAGATTAGCAGACGGTAACATCGCAGTCGGAGGCGTTATCTCAGATACGGTAGACGTCATTACATGGTCAAGAGGTATTATGGTGGCCGTCTTTGATCCAAATGGATTATTGCTTGGTTCTGAGATTCGGTACACGAACAATAATTCAGAGGCAAATGCTATTTTCGAAGATGAGAACGGAATGCTCTACGTCGCGGGTCAGCTGGAAGGTCTGGACTTTCCACCTTCGGCGGGAGCCCTAGTTCGTTTTGATCCTTTTGAATTTCTTAGTTCAAGCTCTACTGAGCCAATATTGAATTTTCATGTCTTTCCAAATCCGACTATGGGCGCATTCAATATCGAATTGGGTGAAGAGTCCATTAGCGAGATCAGGGTTTACGATATAACGGGAAGATTAATTGATTCGAAAAGCATGAACTCCCACTCGGAAATAATTTCATACCATTTGAATGCTCCGGCAGGAATGTACATTCTCCAAATCAGTACGGAATCCGGTAAATCGGCTACCCAAAAAATTCAAATAGAGAATAATTAGAAAACAGCCCCGACTTAGCGAATTGATTCTTGGACATACTCTTTATCCGGGGTTTTTAGGATAGAAAATCCATACCTTTGCCCGTCCATTTTATTCACTATGAAAAGAGTAGTTGTAGGCCTTTCGGGCGGTGTTGATTCCAGTGTTACGGCATACTTGCTTAAAGAGCAGGGCTACGATGTGGTGGGGCTTTTCATGAAGAATTGGCACGACGAATCAGTTATCATAGCCAATGAGTGCCCGTGGATTGAGGACAGCAACGACGCCATGCTGGTGGCACAATCGCTGGGTATTCCCTTTCAGGTAATTGACCTAAGCGAGCAATACAAAGAGCGGATCGTCGACTACATGTTTGCCGAGTATCAGGCAGGACGCACACCAAATCCTGATGTGCTCTGCAACAGAGAAATAAAATTTGACGTGTTTCTAAAAACGGCTTTGAGTCTTGGAGCAGACTATGTCGCAACGGGTCACTATTGCCGAAAGGCCGAAACAGAAGTGGACGGAAAGCCTGTGTACCGACTTCTTGCGGGGAAAGATGACAACAAAGACCAAAGCTATTTTCTCTGCCAGGTATCGCAAGATCAATTGGCGAAAGCCCTCTTCCCTATTGGCGAAATGGAGAAATCGGAGGTGCGCAAGATCGCGGCTGAGCAAGGGTTGGCTACCGCCGAAAAGAAAGATTCTCAGGGGCTATGCTTTATCGGGAAAGTAAAACTCCCTGACTTCCTTCAGCAACAGTTAGAGCCGAAAACCGGAGAGATTGTCGAGATTCCTTCGGAAGCTGTGCACCAAACCAATGGTTCGGCTACCGTTGAGGCAATGATTGCTCCCCATGAATTTAAGCCGGAAATGGGTAAGGTAGTCGGTGAGCACAGCGGAGCGCACTACTTCACAGTAGGTCAGCGCAGAGGCTTGAAGGTGGGCGGCACACCGAAACCACTATTTGTAATTGGCACCGATGTGGAAAGCAATCGCATCTATACAGGCCAAGGAGATGACCATCCAGGACTTTACCGAAAGGGACTTTCTATTAAGAATGACGAGGTTCACTGGATACGGGAAGATCTCAAAATGACAAAGGGAGAAGAGCGAATGTATTTGGCTAGAATCCGCTACCGACAAGCGTTGGAAGAAGCCACCCTAATTCAGACTGCTGACGAGATGCGGGTTATTTTCAAAGACGCCCAACGAGGTGTAGCTCCGGGACAGTTTGTGGCGTGGTATGAGGGTGAGGAGCTGATTGGCTCGGGAGTTATTGCGTAAAACCTACCTTCTCTTCTACCACATACCGATTTCGATCAGGTGAAATACTTCTGGTCAATTCCGCCAAAAAGCCTCCTATGAAAAGCTGAGTCCCAATGATCATTGCCGTTAAGGCGACGTAGAATAGTGACATGTCGGCAATGTTTCTGGCGAGAATACCCTGCGACAAAGCCCAAAGCTTGTAGGCGCCCAGATAAGCGAATACGCCAAATCCAATCAAGAACATCAATGCGCCATAAGTTCCGAAAAGGTGCATGGGCCTTTTTCCGTAGCGGGAAACAAAACTGACGGTGAGCAAATCGAGCGGGCCATTGATAAAACGGGAGATCCCGAATTTGGTCGTTCCGTATTGACGAGCGCGGTGTTCGACCACCTTCTCTCCTATTTTGGTGTAGCCTGCTCTTTTCGCCAATACGGGAATGTAGCGGTGCATATCGCCGTAGAGCTCCACGTTTTTGACCACCTTCTTTTTATAGGCTTTCAGTCCACAATTGAAATCATGAAGGTAAATACCCGACATCTTGCGGGTAGCCCAATTGTAAAGCTTCGTAGGAACGGTCTTGGTAATGGGATCGTAGCGTTTCTTTTTCCATCCCGATACCAGATCGTAATCATCTTCCCGAATCATGCGCACCAACTCTGGAATCTCATCAGGAGAATCCTGAAGGTCAGCATCCATGGTGATGACCACATCTCCGGTGGCGGCTTGAAAAGCTGTCTGGAGGCCTGCGGCTTTACCGTAGTTCCGCGCAAAGCGAATGCCTCTAACTTCAGGAAATTGTTCCGAAAGTTTCAGGATGACCTCCCAACTCTCGTCGGTACTGCCATCATCAAGCAAAATAATTTCCCCTTCGAGCGAATTTTCTTTAAAAACCCGATCTATCCAACTCACCAACTCAGGCAGGGACTCGGCTTCATTTAGAAGCGGAATACAAATGGAAATTTTCTTCAATACCTATCCGTCAAGTGTTTCTGCGCCTCCTTCGGGGTTGCGCTTTAGAATGGCTGACAATATGAGACTAATCACCGCGTAAAAAATCAAAGCGATACCAAAACTCTTGATTTGACCCAAAACTGTGTATCTCTCAAGTGAATCAGCTTCTGCATCACGCAAAACCTGTTCACGCATTTCATCATCCATCCCTCCCATAAAGTTATTGGTCATTTCAAGCGTTTGAGCAGTCATTCTCTCAGGAAATTCAGTGTCGATAACCTGAATGTAAAGCAACTGAAAAATCACTCCAATTGCACCACCAATTAACAACCCAACGAAGCTCAGCTTGAATGCCTCTCCAAAAGTGATAAATCCACCGTTGCCTTCTCTCTCTTTTCGAATAAAAATAACAGGAAGAATTATGGCAATCAGAAATCCTACGATGCCGATGATTGAAAGAACAACCATTCCAGGCTCTAAAACTACCATTAACAAGAAGAGGAGTATGCCAAGTACTCCCATTGTAATCCCTAGGTTAAGCGCATTTTTATTCATGATCTGTTTAGTTTAGTTCTCGACAAATATAGAAACGCACAGGAAAATTAAGTTTTTTATGGTGAAGCAATTTTGTTTTATACATTTGCGGCGGGCAAGTCTCATGCGACCAGCTCCTGCGGAACTCCCCCAGGCCCGGAAGGGAGCAAGGGTACGTGGTCGTAGCGGTGCGACATGAGTAGCTTGCCCACTTTTTTTTGCCATGAATCGAAAAGTAGTACTCGTCACGGGAGGCTCATCGGGAATAGGGCTCTCCATCTGCAAACATCTCTCCCACCAAGGATTCACGGTATACGGAACCAGTAGAAAGGTAACTAACGGTGATCGTCCCCACGGTTTCGACATGGTTCAGATGGAAATCACCGACCGCACCTCAATCCAAACAGCCATAGATTTTATTCTAGAAAAAGAAGACACTATTGATGTCTTGGTCAATAACGCCGGTACAGGTATGGCAGGTGCCGTAGAAGATGCTACGACCGAAGAAATAGACTACATTTTCAGATTGATCGTGTTCGGTGCCCTCGATGTTTCGAGAGCAGTAATCCCAACAATGAGAAAAAATAGTTCGGGGAAAATTATCAACATATCCAGTATTGGTGGTGAATTTGGCCTACCCTTTCGGGGAATATACTCAGCGGCCAAAAGCGCCTTGGATCGATTCTCAGAAACCCTGCGAATGGAATTGAGCCCTTGGAATATTTACGTGAGCACTATTCAGCCGGGCGACATCAAAACCAATATTAACAATACCCGAATTACTGCCGCCAAGAGCCACTCTGAAGATTCTCCATATCACAAGATTTTCTCCAAACTCTACAAACAAATCAGCGAAGAGGTTGCTACCGCTAAAGATCCGATCATCGTAGCCAAAATCGTAGAGAAGATCATCAAGTCCGATTCGCCCAAGATGCGTTATCCCGCTGCCACTTTCGTACAAAGGCTTTCCATCTCATTGAATCGTGTTCTCCCCACCGAAGTTTTTCAAAAGATGCTCCAGTGGAGGTATCCGGTGAAGTAGTATTAAGACAGAAGTATCAAGTATTAAGACGGTAGTATTAAGTACTAAGAGGATTTACGAGTTCTTAATACTTTGTAATTAATACCGCTAAATTATTAAGACGGCAGTATTAAGAAGATGTACAAGGCTTAATACTTTGTACTTAATACTTCATACAATCCTTCAAATCCCTACCTTCGCGCCGAATTTTCAAAGAAATCACAATAAAGACCTCGAAAAATGGCAACGAATAGAACATTTACAATGCTTAAGCCCGATGCGGTTGAAGCGAAAAACACAGGTAAAATCATCGACATGATCATCGAAGCAGGATTCGAAATCAAAGCAATGAAATTGACTCACCTCAACGAAAGCGAGGCGAAAGAATTCTACGCGGTTCACAGCGAGCGTCCGTTTTACGGCGAATTGGTAGAGTATATGACAAGTGGTCCTATCATCGCTGCTATCTTGGAAAAAGACAATGCCGTAGCCGACTTCCGCAAATTGATCGGAGCTACTGACCCTACTGAAGCTGAAGAAGGAACGATCCGTAAGAAATACGCAGAATCTAAAGCAAAGAATGCCGTTCACGGTTCTGACAGCGACGAAAACGCAGAAATAGAAAGCAACTTCCACTTCTCCGGAAGAGAGATGGTGGGTTAGTAAATAGCAGCTAGTCTTTAGTCGCTAGCTATTATTTGTAGCATTCTAGATACCAGCTTCTATCGACTAGGAGCTAATAAAAGCCACTTGAGAGATCGGGTGGCTTTTTTTGCTTTAGGACAGACTGTGCTTTCAAGAATATCAAATAGTTAAAAACAGCGAAAGCATATTCGAAGATTTGTTGATTATATTTGAGAATACTAAAGCTTATGGCTATGAAACTGATACTATTCTTGTTCTTCTGTGCTTTTATCAATTTTTCTTTTGCCCAAACCAGCATTACCTATGGAGAAGCGTTCAATTTTGATGTTGGTGATGAATTTCACTACACTGGTTCATATCTTGCTACTAATTGGTACGGGTCACAATATTATGTCTTCACCTCACGTAAATTCACCATTGTATCAAAGACATTCTCAGCTGACGGTGATACAGTCTTTTATCACAGGGAAGGACTCAAGCTTAATGAATCTACAGAAGAAGTTCTCCTCAACGAGATTAACGAAACATTCTACTCTACCAATCTAGACGATTATATTCTTGGAGCTGACAGCACGTATATTGATCCTGAAAGATATTTAGGAAAGACAATTCATTTGCTTTACGATTCTACTATATCGGAAGATGGTGAACTAACTAGCTTGAATAAAGCCGAGTATGTTCTAGGGTTAGGCGCCCCGAAATATATCAACTATGAAAACTACGGTCTGGTCTATGATGATATCAGTAGTAGTTTAGTTTATTTCTATAAATCTGAAACTGGCGAAGAATGGGGAACACAATTGGTTCTCTCTACTTCGAATGTCATGGACGAGTCAGAAATAGCCTTATACCCGAATCCGTCTAATGGCCTTTTGAATTGGGACTCAAAATCAGACTTAGACTCTCCAATTGCTATAGAGATTCTTGATTTGACAGGAAGAACGGTGATGTCAATAATCGGAGGAATCTCGATCAATCAAGTCGATACCTCCGAATTGCCAGAAGGCACATACCTGTTAAGAATGGAATTTGAAAAGGGAACCTTAACCAAGCGGTTTGTATTACAAGGGAATTAGCTGTTCTCTACAAATCTCAATTCCCACTACCCCGTAGCATCTCAATGAATCTCCACCCCGGTAATCAATCGATGTCCAATCTCCTTGTTGATGGTCCGTACGATATTCTCCTTGTCGTAACTCAACTCCTGACGTAATGCAGCCGAGGTCACCTGCACTTTTAATATCCCCTTTTCAATCTTGATTTTTCCAGTATGGCGAGCCACAGCAGGGCCCATCAGCTTTTCCCAATAGGTCGTGACGGCGGCGGTGTAGTAGCCTTCTTCCAGTCCGTAAGCCTTCAGCAGTCGGTTGATTACGTCACCCAGTTCTTCCTCGTTTTTGTCTCTACGCATTGACTTCCCCTTTTTCGATGTGAAATACTTTAACGCTATCGGTGATTTCTTCAAATATACGCTCTATCCGCTCCGAGTGAGTATCCGTTATGAAAATCTGTCCGAAGTTGTGATCGCTTACCAATTGCATCAAGTGTTGTACGCGCACATCGTCTATCTTATCGAAGATATCGTCGAGTAAGAGCACCGGGACTTTATTCGTCACCTCTTTTACCAAGTCGAATTGGGCCAGCTTCAGCGCAATCAAGAATGTCTTCTGCTGACCTTGAGATCCAAATTTTTTCAGAGGGTGTCCCCCACCGATACCAAATTTCAAATCGTCTTTGTGTGCACCCACGTTGGTGTAGTGCGAACGTCGATCTTTATCAAGGCTTTCTTTTAGCACTTCCGTGAAATCACCTTCGCTCAAATGCGATCGGTACCGAATATCCACCTCCTCAGCTTTTCCGCTGATAGCGGCGTAATGTTCTTGGAATATTGGCTCAAAGGACTCGACAAACTTTTTCCTTTCAGCGAAAATACGACTAGCCAGTTCAGCTAATTGCATACTCCACACCTCCAGATTATCGGCATCGAAAGTTCGGTTTTCCCAAAAATACTTGAGCAGACTATTGCGCTGACGCAAAACCTGGTTGTACGAAATCAAGTCATCGAGGTAAGGTCGATTGTATTGGGATATAATGCTATCCATAAACTTTCGGCGCACCTCACTCCCTTCGCTTATTAAGTCCTTATCGTAAGGCGAAATCACCACCGAAGGAAACTGACCAATATGCTCTGCCAATCGCTCGTACTCTGTTTTGTTTTTCTTGAAGGTCTTCTTCTGCCCTTTCTTAACACCGCAGTAAATCTTATCCTTATCGCCGTGTTGGGCGAAAACACCTTCTACCACAAAGAAGTCTTCACCATGTCGGATATTCTGACTGTCAATGGGATTGAAATAGCTCTTGCAAAAAGAGAGGTAATGAATCGCGTCGAGAAGATTGGTTTTTCCCTGTCCGTTCAATCCTGTGAAGATATTGACATGCGGATCGGGATAAATGGTTGCTTCTCCGTAGTTCTTGAAATTCAGTACACTTAGCTGGTCTAACGTCATATTGAACCCCCAAAATTACCAATTCCTTGGGGGGCATATGCATTGGCAATTAAAAAAGTCTATTTTTGCACCTGCAATAAAAAAAGCCCGTAATGGCGAAGAAGAAAAATCAAAGCGAAGAAACGATAGTAGACGTACAAGAAGTATACTCTAAAACAGAGCGATACGTCGACGAAAACCGCAACACGATCATCATCGTTGCCGCCCTTTTAGTGGCATTGTTTGCGGGATATTTTGCATTTACCCGTCTCTACCTCATGCCTAAAAACGAGGAGGGAATGAACCTGCTCTGGAAAGCTGAGTATTGGTATGAAATCGATTCATTGGATAAAGCACTCGTAGGAAACGAGTCTTACTACGGTTTCGAATACCTGGCTGATGAGTACGACGGAACACAAGCCGGAGAACTTGCGTCTTACTACACAGGCATTATTTATATGAATCAAGGAGATTTTGGTCTAGCCATTGAATTCTTGAAGGATGCTGACTTGGATGATGACCTTACGTCGGCTGTGGCCAAAGGGGCCATAGGAGACTGCTACGTAGAATTGGGAAACATCGGTGACGCCTTGAATTATTATGAAGATGCTATTGAGACTTCTGCTAACTTACTCACTACACCGATCTACTTGAAAAAGGCAGCTTTGGTTCAAATTGAAAAAGGAGATTTTAAAGATGCCTTGGCCAAATTTGAGCGAATCAAAGAAGACTTCCCAAGCAGCTCTGAGGCGCGTACCATAGATTCATACATCGCCAAATACGGCGGATAGTTATGGCCACAGCTGGTAAAAATCTTTCTGAATTAGATAAAAGGAGCACGCCCTCAGCGGCTCCTTTTCGTTTTGGTATAGTTTCGGCAGAATGGAATGCCGAGATTACAGACCCTTTGACTCAAGGCGCAGGCGAAACGCTTATTGAACTCGGAGCGCGACGTTACCACGTAGATGTGAAAAAAGTGCCCGGTAGTTTCGAATTGCCTATCGCTGCCAAGCTATTGATCGAATCCGCACAATACGATGCGGTAATCGCCATCGGATCGGTAATCCAAGGAGAAACGCGTCATTTTGAATTTGTTTGCCAAGCAGTGGCCCAAGGTATCAAAGACGTTAGCCTACAAACAGGTGTTCCCGTTATCTTCTGTGTTCTGACTGATGACACTGTAGCACAAGCCAAAGCTCGTAGCGGTGGTAAGCACGGCAACAAGGGAGTGGAATCAGCTATTGCCGCAGTGAAGATGGCGTATTTGAAAAGTCAGTTGTCTAAGTCTTTTACGGACGAGAACGAGTAGATTTCCCATTTATTTATTTGGTATGTGAGAAGGTTGGCACTTTTACATAGCACTTGTATTGATTTTATACAGTGCATGACGTGTTCTCTAATGACTACAGAAAATCTTTTCCTAAAATATTAGCAACCCTCTCTCAATTCCCTAATATTGACTCCAAGTCAGGCTTAAAGTACAAATCGCTTTTGAGCACCTTTCCATCTTCTCGGTATATAGGCTTTCCATCCTTGTCGAGCTTGCTCATATTGCTTCGCTGAATCTCTTCAAAGACTTCAGCTATCTTTCCTTCAAGACCGTGAGAAAGAATCGTTCCGCAAAGAATGTAGAGCATATCGCCCAAGGCATCAGCAATCTCAACTAAATCCCCTTGCTCTGCCGCTTCAAGGTATTCTTCATTTTCTTCACGCATCAACTTGTAGCGCAGAATGATATCCAATTCAGAAAGTTGAGCAGTTGGCTTCTCGGCGTTCTTAATTCCGAAGGCATCGTGGAATTCACGCACCTTCTCTATGGCATCGTTTAGGGTCATATCAACTCGTTTTCACGAAAATATAAATTCACCCATTCCATTTTACTCCATGTGGATAACTATCTATTTTTGCTCAAAGCCCCGTCAATACTAGAATGCTTAACATCTTTTAACTGCGGTATCTTGCTCCAAGAAAGGCATTACTCTCATTTTTGCGTTGTTCAAAAGTCGCTTCTTAACTTTGCGGCGGAAAACCTAAATTTTCATTGCTGAAACTTAAATTCGCGGTATGAACACCGAAGAAATGAACGACACTACTGAGACTCCTTTAAATCAAGGAGCTACCACAGGGACAGTTGACATTAAAGCGTTGAACGAAAAGATCCAAAGAGAGAGTGCCTTTGTCAAGTTAGTTACTCTCGAAATGGAAAAAGTCATTATCGGTCAGCACGATATGGTAGACAAGCTACTGATCGCACTATTGGCTGATGGCCACATTCTACTGGAAGGAGTGCCCGGACTAGCAAAAACACTTGCCATCAAAGCCTTGGCGGGTTGTATAAACGTTGACTTTAGTCGCGTTCAGTTTACACCAGACCTTCTTCCTGCCGATGTAGTTGGGACTATGGTTTACAGCCCAAAAGATCAAGGCTTCAGTGTAAAGAAAGGGCCTGTCTTCGCCAACTTCGTTTTGGCAGATGAAATCAACCGAGCCCCTGCTAAAGTACAGAGTGCCTTACTTGAAGCCATGCAGGAGCGCCAGGTCACCATTGGTGGCGAAACGTTTAAATTGCCCGAGCCATTCTTGGTATTGGCCACACAAAACCCGATTGAGCAAGAAGGTACCTACCCTCTCCCTGAGGCGCAGGTAGACCGATTCATGCTTAAGGTGGTATTGGATTACCCGAAAAAGGAAGAGGAAAGCATGATCATTCGAAACAACGTTTCGCTAGCACCTTTCCCGAAAACCAAGAATGTGGTAAACCCCGATCAAATCATTCGAGCAAGGAATATCGTTAGGGAAGTCTATATGGACGAGAAAATCGAGAGATACATTGTAGACTTGGTTTACGCTACGCGAAACCCGGAAGACTACAATTTGAAGAACCTTAAAGAACTGATCGGATTCGGAGCTTCACCACGCGCCAGCATCAGCATGGCAATGGCGGCTAAAGCGTTTGCTTTCATGAACCAACGTGGATTTGTAATTCCTGAGGATGTCCGCGCCGTAGCGCCGGACGTGATGCGCCACCGCATCGGACTCACCTATGAGGCTGAAGCCGAAAACGTGAGTGTAGACGAAGTTATTCAACAAGTACTGAACACAGTAGAAGTACCGTAGATGGCCACAGATACCGCAGAGCTTCTTAAAAAAGTTAGGCGCATCGAGCTGAAGACCAAAGGTCTCTCCAATCAGATATTCTCAGGAGAGTACCACTCGGCGTTTAAAGGACGAGGAATGGCTTTTAGCGAAGTGCGTGAATACGCTGTGGGCGATGAAGTACGAACCATCGATTGGAACGTAACTGCTCGCTTCGGTCATCCCTACGTCAAAATTTTTGAAGAAGAACGGGAGCTCACGGTAATCTTAGTGGTAGACGTATCGGCCAGTGATAGCTTTGGAAGCACTTCTCAAATCAAGAAATCTCTCATTACCGAGATCTGCGCGGTTTTGGCCTTTTCGGCAATAACCAATAACGATAAGATCGGAGTCATCTTTTTCAGCAATAAGGTGGAGAAATTCATCACGCCGAAAAAAGGGAAATCTCATATCCTTCGGATCATTCGGGAATTGATTGAGTTCAAGCCTGAGGAGAGTGGAACCAATATCAGTGAGGCGCTGCGCTATTTGAATAATGTCGTAAAAAAACGAAGCATCGCTTTCCTCATCTCCGACTTCATGGATACGGAATACGAAGACGCATTAAAGTTGGCAAATAAGAAGCACGACATGGTCGCCCTTCGCATTCATGACAAGCGAGAAGCCGAAATGCCCAATGTCGGCATGGCTCAGTTCACTGATCCTGAAACGGGTGAAGTGAGATGGGTGAATACCTCCTCCCGAAAAGTTCGTGAAGCATACCACCAAGCGGCTTTGAACCGCGAATCAAAAGCCGACAATGCGCTGCGTAGAGCAGGAATAGACACCGCAGCCATTGCTACTGACGAATCATACATTCAACCCTTAAGAAACCTTTTTAGCAAACGATCATAGTGTTGCGATTCAAACACATATCGATTTTAATGCTGGCCACTCTGATGGCCATCGGGCTTAAGGCTCAAAAGGCTGATGCCACCCTTACGCCAAAAGAAATCCTAATCGGAGAGCAGGCGGTAATGACCCTCAGCGTGAGCTATCAGAAAGATCAAATGCCTCAAGTGGTATTTCCGCTTTTTGGAGATACCCTGATCACTAATGTGGAGATTGTTCGCGCAACGGATGTGGATACACTAGCTACGGCGGATGACGTAACTGAAACGCGACTGGAGAAGAAACTCTACCTCACCTCTTGGGATACAGGATTCTATGCCATTCCGCCTGTCGAGATCACCATCAACGGCGAGAAGCAAAGTACCGAGGCTTTTCTGCTCACAGTGAAGACAGTAGAAATTGATACCACCGCAGGTATTAAACCACCCGCTGAAATTTACGAAGTAGAAGTTGGTTGGCAGGACTACGCACAGGCTTACTGGTATTACCCTGCCGGTGCTTTAGCATTGGCTGGCCTCTTGGTGGCAGTCATTCTATTGGTTCGGGCTCAACGCAAAAAGAGATTGGCAAGACCCGTGATCGAGAAGTCTGAGCCCACAAGGCCTGCAGACGAGCTCGCGAAAGAAGCATTGCTCGCTATTCAAAGCGAAAAGATTTATCAAAAGGGTAAAATCAAACAGTACCATACGGAGATTACCGATGTACTTCGCGACTACTTGGAGATTATTTATGAAATCCCTGCTCATGAGCTCACCTCCAATGAGATCTTGACCAGGCTGAAGTACGTGGGCCTTACAGATCAGGAATCGCTGCAATTGCGAGTAGTCTTGAACCGAGCTGATATGGTAAAGTTTGCCAAGGATCGCCCCGATAATAATGAGAATGAGGAAGCAGCAGCACAAGCATTAAGCTTCGTAACTACCACTGCTGCCAGAATGTTAATGGACAAAGAGATCAATGAATAGAAGTCAGCAAATAGGGTTGGTATTCGCCGTGCTGTCTACAATCGGCGCAGGAGCGCTATGGTTTTACTTCCGCGGAGAGTATACTTACGCCTTTCCTATTGTGTTCTGGTTACTTTTAATCATTCCCGTACTTGGCTTTTATCACGTATTCTCCCTTCCGGGGAAATCGCCCAAAGTCACACTTTCGTCCTTGAGTCAGTTCCCGACAGACGGAGCTTTCACGAATGAATTATTAATTCATACACCACTGCTGTTAAGAAGCTTGGGGCTAGCCATGGTAATTATTGCTTTAGCAAGACCACAATCCAGTTTGAGCTGGCAAAACACCAGCACCGAGGGAATTGATATCGTAGTGGCCATGGACATTTCGGCTTCGATGCTGGCTCAGGATTTTAAGCCCAATCGACTCGAGAGTTCAAAACAAGTAGCCATCGACTTTATCGAAGCACGACCAAACGACCGCATGGGATTGGTCGTTTACGAAGGAGAGAGTTTTACGCAAAGTCCACTTACCACTGATCACCGAGTGTTGGTCAATCTTTTTAAGGATATCAAAACGGGAATGGTGCAAGGTGGTACCGCTATTGGAATGGGTTTGGCCACAGCTGTTAACCGTCTTCGCGACAGCGATGCCAAGAGCAAGGTCATCATACTACTTACTGATGGAGACAATAATGCGGGCTCAATCGCCCCGCTTACCGCTGCAGAAATTGCGAAGAGCTTTGGAATCCGAGTATACACCATAGGTGTCGGCTCGGAAGGTCGAGCCCTCTCCCCTGTTGCTGTATACCCAGACGGGCGATACAAATATGATTATGTAGAAGTCAAAATTGACGAACCCACATTGAAAGAAATCGCCAAGATGACCGACGGCGCTTACTTCCGTGCCACGGATGAAAAAGCTTTGGCAAAGATCTACGCACAAATTGACCGACTGGAGAAAACAAAAATTAACGTTACTGAGCATAGCCGCAAAGCTGAAGAGTACTACTTTATCGCTCTCATTGGCAGCCTACTCTTATTGTCTGAATTCTTTTTTAGAAAAACTATTTTACAAATGCTACCATAGTTGAAAAACACAGCAAAATACAACCTCACGGGAATCCTGATTGCCGCTTCTATTTTAGAAGTTGTGTTCTGGCTGATCTTTGGTGTGGTGTATTTGGTGGTAATGGACGCCGTACCCGGATTGCGCATCGGCCGACCTGAACTATGGTGGCTATTTTTACTGGGCCCCGTGATGTTTCTCTTCTTTTGGATCTCGATTTGGTCCAAGAACCGAAGACTTGACCGCTTTGGTGACAGCAGCTTGCTGAGTTCTTTGGTGACAGAATTATCCAGCGTCAACACAGGAATTAAGTACATCTTATGGCGATTGGCGGCAGGCTTTCTGGTGCTGGCTTTAATCAATCCACAACTCGGCTCAAAGATGGCTGAAGCCAAGGTGAAGGGAATAGACATCATCGTAGCACTTGACGTGAGCAATAGTATGATGGCCGAAGATCTTAGCCCCAACCGACTGGTAGCCGCCAATAGAGCCATTTCTAAAATGCTCGAGAAGCTTCAGGGAGATCGCGTTGGTATCATCGTCTTTGCAGGCCAAGCCTTTGTGCAATTGCCTATCACCAGCGATTATTCAGCAGGAAAGCTGTTTCTCTCAACCATTGATACCGATGTGGTACCCGTTCAGGGAACTGATATTGGCGCGGCCATTGACCTATCGATGAAGAGCTTCAGCGATGACAGCCCTGCACAGAAAGCCATCGTAGTCATCACCGACGGAGAGAATCACGAGGCTGATGCTGTAGTGGCCGCCCAAGAAGCAGCCAAGGAAGGGATTCGCGTGTTTACCATTGGAATGGGTTCTCCCGACGGTACGCCTATTCCGCAGTACAATGGAAAGACCAGAACCGGATTCAAAAAAGACCAAGAAGGAAATATCGTAGTTACTAAGCTCAACGAGCAAATGCTGCGTGAAATCGCAAAAGCAGGAAATGGCGCTTATATCCGTGCATCGAATGCCGAAGTTGGCCTTGAGCCACTGCTCGCCGAACTTAATCAGATCGAGAAAACCGATATGGGCACAGTAGCTTACGCCGAATACGAAGATCGCTTTCAGATCTTTCTGGCCTTAGCTTTGGCTTGTCTGATTTTGGAATTTTTCTTGGGCAATCAAAAAGGAAGAGTGGCCAAACGCTTAAAACTATTCGACAGATGAGGATAAAACTGAGCATATTGATTTGCCTTCTTCTTCCCTTTTCGGCTTGGAGCCAAAAGGAGAAGATCAACACCAAAGAGGGAAACGAAGATTACGCGAGTGGACGCTACGAAGAAGCCATTCAGGACTACACTGAGGCATTGGAAAATGATCCCGAATACATGGAGGCGCTGTTCAATACGGGCAACGCATTGCAGCAAATGTCGAGACGTCTTCAGGAGCAAGCTCAAAATACTCAGTCGGAAGAAGAAAAGAAGAAACTCATGGAAGGTGCCAAAACGGCCAGCGACAAGGCTGCTTCACAATTTGCCTCTGTAGCCAAAATGGCGAAAACCAATGAGGAGATTAACAAAGCACAGTACAATTTGGGTAACTCTCGCCTAATGAGCGGAGAACTCGAAGCGAGCATTGAGGCTTACAAAGAAGCGCTGAGAAAGGTGCCGAGCGACGATGATGCACGCTACAATCTGGCTTACGCACAACATTTGAAGAAACAGCAAGAGCAGCAGCAACAACAGCAGCAACAAGATCAGAAGCAGGACCAACAGCAAGATCAAGAGAAAAAGGAACAAGAGCAGAATCAGGAGCAACAAAAACAGGATCAGCAGGAACAACAAGAGCAACAGCAGCCTCAGCAGCTCTCAAAAGAAGAGGCCGAGCAATTGCTCCAAGCTCTGATGAAACAGGAAAAAGACTTGCAAGAGGATTTGAAAAAGAAGAAAAAACAAAAAGCGCAAAGGGTAAAAATTGAAAAGGACTGGTAGATATAATTGGGTCGTATTACTTTCATTGTTTCTCCTCCCGCTATTTTCATGGGGGCAGACGGCTTCGTTAGTAGCTACCGTTGACAAAAACCCCGTCTCCGTTAGCGATGTCTTCACGTTGAAAATAACCCTCACCAATGGGAAGGGAAATATCGAATCACCTGACTTGAACGACTTCAGAGTAGTATTCGGACCATCGCGTTCGTCAAGCTACCGCATCGTGAACGGGCAGCAGTCGAGTTCCATCACTTTTTCGTACACTTTAAAGCCTAAGGAAACGGGAACTTTTGAAATAGGCGTGGCCAAAGCCAATGTAGACGGAAAAGTACTCACCTCCTCTCCCATTAAGATTCAGGTGGTGAAGGGCGCCAGCACTTCATCTTCATCGGGACAGAATCAAAGAGGAAGCACACAATCTACCCAAACGCCTAGTACCAATCAGAACCTTTTGGTAAAAACCCAACTCTCCAAAAGCACGGTTTACAAAGGTGAGCAAGTCGTGATTTCATTTGTTCTGCTTAGCCGCTACAACAATATTGATCTGGGAGAAATGGACTTTCCAACTCTTAACGGATTTTGGACCGAGGATTTCCCCGAGCGACAAACTTCCTGGGAGCCCAATTTAGAGATCATCAACGGAGTCCAATACCGAAAAGCCATTCTCAAGCAGCAAGTTATTTTCCCTCAAAGGACCGGAAGACTCCAAATAGAACCCTTGACCCTTTCGGCCAATGTGAATCGCTCTTTCTTTAATCCGGGTGAAAACATAACCGTAAGAAGTAACTCACCTACCATAACGGTAAAGGAACTGCCCGATGGGGCACCTAAATCATTTAATGGCGCCGTAGGGACTTTTGACTTCACGGCTACGGTAGACAAGTCAGAAGCGAAGGCCAATGAGCCCATCAACCTCAAAGTGAAAGTAACGGGAGCGGGAAACCTGAGATTGATAGACGAGCCTCAATTTAAATTCCCCGAGGATTTTGAAGTTTACGACCCTGAAACCGATGACCGTGTTTCCGTCTCGACAGGTGGTGTGAGAGGTTCTCGAAGCTTTCAGTATCTCATCATTCCGCGGTATCCCGGCGAGTATAGCATTCCCCAATTGGAATTCTCTTTCTTCAATACGAACACGGGTAAATTCCAAACGGCAACGGCAGGTCCTTTCGATTTCACGATTTCTGATGATGACGGTAATGTACCAACAGCGGGTGTGCCAAGGGCAAAGAATATCGTAGAGCTATCGGGATTGGATGTACGCTACATCATTACAGACGAGAATTTGCTTTCTGCCACACGGAGTCAGTTTTTCGGCACTCCTCTTTTCTGGTCAGGTACGGCAGGTCCTTTTGCGCTGCTGCTTATCTTCTTGATTTACCGAAGAAGAAAAGAAGCCTTGGACAAAGATGTAAGAGGTAGAAAGAAACGAGGTGCAAGCCGGATGGCACATAAGCGACTAAAAGCAGCTGAGGCCGCTCTTAAAAGCGGAGACTCCCCTGTTTTCTATCAAGAAATTTTCAAAGCGCTTTACGGTTACCTTGGCGATAAGCTAGGCATCCCAATCGGGGCTTTATCGCGTCAAAAGATCCTCTCTGAGCTTCAGCGCAACGGGGTCAAAGAGGCCACTGTAAATGATGTGACTTATGTGATTGACACGTGCGAAATGGCTCGTTTTGCTCCGGTAACAGAAACAAGCGACGAAGTATTTTACAAGCGTACGGCAGAACTCATTGAAAACTTGGAGGGAAGATTAAAATGAAAAAGCTCATCCTTTTCTTTTCAGTCTTGATTTTAGCGGCAACAGGCAAAGGCCAAAGCTTGGATTATGCCCGCGATCAATTCACGCTGGGTAACGAAGCCTACATGAAAGGTGATTACGAAACCGCTTTGAATCACTTTCTGGAAGCAGAGCCTAGTACCGAAGGATTAGCCATCAACTACAACCTCGGTAACGCCTATTTCAAATTAGGCGAAATACCCGAGAGCATCCTTCATTATGAACGTGCTTTGCGGTTTGATCCGTCCAATGAGGATGTGCAGTACAATCTGAGCATAGCCAATGACATGATTGCCGACAAGATCGAGGTATTGCCAAAAAGCAAGCTGCAGATTTGGTGGAAGACTTTCCGCTACAGTCTGGGCCCTGATGGATGGGCAGAGATTTGCATTGCATTGGCCTTTGTATCCGTTCTGCTCTTTTTACTCTACTACTTCAGTCATTCCACCGGTCTTCGCCGCTTTGGGTTCTTTGGCAGTATACTGACCTTTATCTTCTTGGTGCTGACTTACACTTTGGCCGTATCGGCTGAGAACTATCGCTATGCAGAAAAATCGGCGATCGTATTTACCGATAAGGTAGACGTGAAGAGCGAGCCACGCGGCGGTAGTGTCAATGTATTTGTTTTACACGCAGGCACCAAAGTTGAAATCTTGAGCCAAGAAGGCGAATGGTATGAAGTGGAGATTGGCAGCGGCGCTCAAGGATGGATTTATCAAGATGAGTTGAGGCTGGTGTAGAAACAAAATGTATCGTTGTACTCGAAATATGACTTTTCTCCGTTTGCAAACTGATTTTTGAATCTTCACACCTATTGTTAATCAACTCGCTAAGACTCGCGCATGGCATTAGATTGGTTGCGGATTTCCTTTTGAAAATAGCACACCTCTCCTTCTTTGTAATGATCGAGAAGACCTGCGTTATTTGCGAGCTTTCTCATACCTAAAAATTCAAAACCTACTTTTTCGTAATGGCTAATCAAGGCTTGGTTATAACCTACTGTGTCTATACGGATATACTTTAAGTCTAGGCTATGTCCAAAATCATTGGCCCATCTTGCAAGTTCATTAACCAAGTTCTTGCCTCTAAAATCTGGATTCACAGCTATTCGATGGATGTAAAGCGCAGGATCCTTGGAATTATGCCCCCAAATTAGTTCGTCTTCTAGTGTAGTGGCCCATATACAGGCAATCTCTTGATCCATTACTAATTTCCACTGCCTATGCTCATTGATCTCATGCATGATTAAATCGATTGAGAATTCGGGCCAATGCACTTGATTTTTTGATTTCATGTATGCAGTGGCTATTCGGTAGAATTCGAATATTCTAGGGATGTCTTCAAGTGTGCTATTTTCAATTTTCATGTGGTGAATAATTAAGTGAGACCTATCTCTCGGAGGGGTGAACGTTCTCATACTCTACAAGCATGGTTTGAAAAACTTCCATTCTTACAGGTTTCAATACCTTCTTCGCTGAAGGTGGATGAGCTTTGAGGAATGCTCGAGGCCTTGTGGGTCTTTTTTCAAATCCGCCTCCACAATTGGGGCAAACATTCTGTAGAATGTCCTCAACACACTCCTGACAAAAAGTGCAGTCGAACGAACAAATCATCGCTTCCGTGCTATCATTGAGAAGCGGTTTATCACAGTTTTCACAATTGAGTCTAATCTCCATCCTATTTCCTGTTTTTTATAAATCTTGGATTATTTTCACTTCTTCCGTTTGCATGTCGTAGAACAATAACCCTTGACTTTCCCCATCGAGCTGTCCCATGAGGTCACCTTGCTGATTCCAAACAGCCGATTGGCCTGAGCTCACAAAATCATCGGAATTACCAACACAATTTGACATCAACACGGGTACATTGTAAACTCGAGCAATTTCTGGGAACTGGGCATACGCGCATTCGACCCCTTCGATTGATTTAGCGACGCTCGCTATGTACATTTCGGCATGATTCTCCAACACTTTTTCATAGAAGGCTCTTTTTAAGCTCTCGTAGCAGATCCCAAAAGCGGCCTTTTTAGCAATGTCCAAAAGAAGAGGCTGATTTTTACCTTCTGAAAAAAAGCCAAGTTCATCTTCATGGAGCAGTGTCTTTAAATAGAGTAATCGGTCTTTCCCAGGTAGGAAGAAAACCGCACTGATATGTACTTCTTCGAACTGACGTATGGGCAATCCTATCGAAACGATCACTTTGTGAAAATCTGCTATGTCTTGAAATGGTTTTAGCCGTTGATCTTCCACGCCAAAAGCTAGCTCTTCTGCCATTTGAGGTTCGTATCCAGTGAGAGAAAGTTCTGGAAACACAATCAAATCGGGCTTTGACTGAAGAGCAACTTGGATAAGATTTATGTGATTCTGAATGTTAAAATCTATTTCTCCTGGTCGTGATTGCGATTGGACGAGACATACTTTCATTTGATTTCAGTTTGTATTTCTTCCAGAACCGACATCCCTTTAGATTTATCGCCCGATGTCCATTCCCAGTTTTCGTGAAGTCTAATTCTTCCATCAGTCATCCTTTCTGGTCTTGAATAACACCTCCCAGTCATCAAATTTCCTTTTGTGTTTACCTGATGATACCGCATATCAATGCTGCCGTCTTCAGCCACTAAGCCAATAAGATGACCTTTTAAAATTTGACCACCACTGTATTCAGAAGTCAGAATATTACCTATCTGCCGATACTCAAAAGTGGTTTCTGCTGAAGTCTCTCCATTTTCGGTATTCTGTACTGGCCTGAATTTTTTTCCGTCGTAATTCATTCTTGTCTTAATTATGTGCCCTACTCTTGTGAGGTTCCATTTCACTATTGCAAACTATTCACACCCGCATTTCGCCTTTGAGAACGATTTGAGCTTCACTCCTGATCAGTAGTTTGGATCCACTAACCAGTTCTACTTCCATAAATCCCGATCTTGCCGAACATTGGTATGACCTCATTTTGTACTTGTTTAATCGCTCTCCCCAGTACTTCGCCAAGAAAGTATGGGTTCCACCCGTTACAGGATCTTCGTTGGTGCCGCTCCACGGCCAAAAGTATCTCGACTCAAAATCATAATCCGTTCTTTGCGAAGGAGCGGTAACCAAAACTCCATTTATAGAATCATGAGCGCGTTTTAGCTTCTCAAAATCAGGTGCCAACCCCTCTAAGACCGAGCTGCTCTCAATTTCCAATAAAAGGATATTTGTTTCTCTATTGAAGGCAGAATTTACAAGGACTTTGATCCCCAAGGCTCTCAGCAGTTCATCTGGAGCCCCTTGAGGGCTCGTAGAATAAACGGGAAATTCCATTTCAATGATTTCTCGATCCTTCACTATCAACAAGTCTAAACCATCCAGATTTTGAAAGTGGATTCTGTCCATCTCGGATTCAATCTCAAAGAGCACTTTTGCCGAAGCCAAGGTTGCATGACCACAGAGTGGAATTTCCATCTTAGGAGAAAAATAGCGAATCGAAAATGCCTCTTTTCCTGTGATGGGTTTTACGAAAGCCGTTTCGGAAAGGCCCAATTCCCTAGCAATGGTTTGCATTTTTTCATCCGACAGAGGCGTATCTAATACACAAACTCCCGCAGGATTTCCTTTGAAGGCTTGATCGGTAAAAGAGTCGACGATATAGGTTTCTATTTTCTTACTCATTGCATTTATAGAGGTGTACATTCATATTCCGTAAGCTTTTCTCTCTTAGTTCCATTGCTGCAATTCAATACTATTTCCTTCTGAATCTCGAGCATAAACAAAGGTGAGTTCCCCCACTCCATTTACTTCTCTTTTCACGATTTCGCCAATAGTCTGGCCTCCATTTTTGATCAACTTTTCAAGCATCATTTCTACATCACTTACCTCAAAGGCAATGTGTCCAAAGCCGCGTTTATTTGGAGAAACGAACTCTTGGCTTTCCATATGTTGGTACTGATAAATCTCCAAAGTGGGGCCATTCTCACCATGACCAGGAAGGCGTAAATGAGCACCTTCTATATGAGCATTTCGCAGCCCGGTGCCTTTATCGAGCCAGTCACCTGACTGATTTCGAACAGGAGGGACGAGCTTACAACCGAAGGTTTTTATGTAGAAGTCGGCAAGCTTCTTCCAGTCGCTGCTGACGATGTTGGTATGGGCAAATCGTATCATTGATTTTACAGTCTATCTAGAGCTCGTTGGGTCTTCTCATTTTCAATATTCCCTGTATTGAGCGTCGATGCAGGCTCGAAAAGCATGACGTGGACTTCTTCTGGAGCGTATGGCTTGTGCGCCATTCCTTTGGGAATGATTACAAACTCTCCCGTTCTCAAGTGCAGCGTTTTGTTCTCGAGCTCAATAAATAGTTCCCCCCCGATCACATAAAAGAGTTCATCCTCATGTTCATGATGATGCATGGTAAAATTGCCCTTAAACTTGGCCACTTTTACATGCTGGTTGTTGAGTTCTCCAATGATTTTTGGCGACCAATGATCGGTGAAGGTGCTTAGTTTTTCGGAAAGATTGACTTTCTTGATTTCCATGATTCGCTTTAGTTAACCAATGTCTTTGGCTTGTGACCAATTTTGAAATTGCAGGAATTGGCAATAAAACACATTTTGTTGGCTTCTTTATGAAGTTCCTGAGCTTTATGGATCATTCCCGATTCCGCTACTTTCACTTTGGGGTAGAGTGTCACTTCCATAAATTGGCCACTTCCACGCTCGTCTTCTTCCATTATTCCTGTCGCCTGATCTAAATACTCAGTAACGATGATTTTATGAACTGAGCACAAATGCAAATACCAAAGCATGTGACATGAGGAAATGGAGGAGAGAAACAATTCCTCAGGGTTGTATCGAGACCGATCTCCCGAAAATGAAGGATCGGAAGAACCCATTATTGGATGCTGCTTTCCGTCAATACAAATCACGTGATTTCTATTGTATGAACGATAGCTCTTCGTGCCCTCACCTTCATTTCCAGTCCACTCGAGTGAATTCGTGTAATGATGCTTCTTCATGATGTCTCTCCGTATTTGCGTTCGTGATAATAGTCCAAAACATGATTCGGAATATCCATATTCTTTGGTAAACCATCATCAGCAATAGGGTATTGAGCTACCTGCTTTAAGGGAACCAACCCCGCCCAAACATCTAAATCGTAATCTTCAGGCTCATCGGCAACGCCCACGTCTCGAATTTTAGCTGAGGCAGTTTCAATGGTCATTTCTACCACCAAAGTTCTATCGAGTTCCGCCTTATGCATGGATCTGATTCCTTCCCAGCGACCCTTCATCATATGATCCATAAAACATTTTAGTGCTGACTCCTTCTCTTCATCGGACTCAATTTTCTTGACACTACCAAACAAGGTAGCCGAACGGTAATTTACAGAATGGTGCAGTCCCGACCGTGCCAAAACCAAGGCATCAAGGTGCATTACTGTCATACTCATCTCTTGGGATTCGAGAAGGGCCGAAAACATTCTATTGCCTTGAGAACCGTGCAAGTAGATTTTGTTTTCTGACCGTCCATACGCCATTGGCAAGTTAAGAGCTCTTCCTTCATAGACGTATGCCACGTGGCCAATAAAACCAGCATCCAGAATGCCATTGATGCTCTCTACATCGTAAGTGGCTCTTTTTTGGCCTCGTTTTACTCTGTTCAATTTCGATTTTGGATAATCTCTCATAGCAGTATTCTTTTTGAGAAAACGATGGTTTCATAAGGGGTGCCATTGACTAAAAAGTCCTGCCTACCCGTGGGAACAAAAGCGTTTTTTTGATAAAATCGAATTGCTCGATAGTTCTGAAGATAAACATCGAGCCAAATGGTATCGCAATCAAAACGCCTTATTTCTCCTTCGAGAAAATCAAACAAAACTTGGCCGATTTTTAAAGGAATAAATTCATTCAAAACATAAATTTTATCGAGTAAACATGTGTTTTTAGAATCAACACTTTCGTGGAATTCATTTAAAATCAACTTCGCAAATGCGACAGGAAAATCATCTGCATAAGCGATATAAAAAAGATTCTTTTTATTTCTCAGATCCTCTTTAATTTTCGAAACTGCAAAAGCCTTTTTGTTGTATTCTAATAAATCGTTTCTATCGTGAATAAAAGCACCGTGAGACTCTGAATAAGTGATTCGTCCAAGGAGTGCTAAAATCTCAATATCCTCTTCTGTGGCAGATCTGATCTTTATCATTCCTCCTTTTTTAACCGCAACCTCCGTAGATGGTAGCCATGAAGAAATACGGCTATGGTGCATCCTACAATGATGGGTGTCGCACTAATTAATGATCCGTAAAAAATGTAAATCACGTTTGCGATTAATGAGACCGCCCGCAGTTTAAACTCGCCTTTGGTAGACATAGAGTAAAGATTGAGCGCCAGACCGAAGTACCCTATTACATCTATTATAATCGCATTCATAATTGATCTGGTTTTTCGAAAAGTAGGTGATAAATCAATGATTTCAGCTTTGAAAAAGAGATCTCATTTACTGAGAAAACTCCTCCTACAAGAAGTAAAAATCCTGATTATCCAATTCGAAATTACTACATTGCTGGATGTCTCCAATAACCCAGAATTAATATAACCAGTAGTCCAGATGTTCCCTTATAAAACAAGTATTCGGCTTGACAGAGCGAGTAAACAGCCACTGTATCTTCAATTGTCCAATCAATTTATAGACTTAATTAAAGACCGAACCTTGCCACCTGAAACGAAGCTCCCAGGTAGCCGAACGCTTGCTGAACAACTGAATCTACATCGAAAAACTATTGTCGCCTGTTATGAGGATTTACTGCAGCAAGGCTGGATTGAAAGCATTCCCAAAAAAGGAACTTTTATTAAAAGAGATCTCCCAGAACTGAGTACACAGAAAATTAGTGACGAGGGTTGTCTTCAACTCAAGGCAAATGCGGGGTTTCACTTTGATAAGAACTCTTTGCTCAACGAAAAACTAAAAAGAGACAAAGAAGACTTCATATACATCGATGATGGGGTTTCAGATGGAAGGCTCACACCGATCGAAGAAATCGCACGGACGTACCGAAGAATTTCAGCTCGAAAAAATGTGTATGACCACCTCTCCTATGGCTCTACCTATGGAAATGATACGCTTCGGGATGTCTTGGTCAAGTATCTCAATGCGACGAGAGGATTGCACATCACCAAAGACAGTATTTTGATCACCCGCGGAAGCCAGATGGGTATCTGGATTTCATCTCAGATCGTCCTACACAAAGGGGAAAATATTGTTGTAGGAAATACCAATTACGGCTCTGCAGACACTACGTTTTTACACCATGGCGCCAATCTAAAGCGGGTTTCGGTAGATGAAGATGGATTGGTCACTGATGAGATTGAGAAGCTTTGTAAAAAGCAAAAAGTCAAAGCGGTTTACGTCACATCTCATCACCACCACCCCACCACAGTAACACTTTCGGCAAAAAGAAGGCTCCACCTTTTAAATCTTGCGAAGCAGCACAATTTTGCTATTATCGAGGACGACTACGATTACGATTTCCATTACAACCACGCTCCGATCCTACCGCTGGCAAGTCACGATGCTAATGGAAATGTCATTTACATCGGATCGATTTGTAAAACCGTGGCACCCGTTTTTAGAATTGGGTATTTGATTGCCCCAAAAGAGTTTGTAGATGAGGCCTCGAAGCTAAGAGGCTTAATAGATCGGCAAGGAGATGCCTTGTTGGAACTAACCTTTGCCGATTTCATCAAATCAGGTGATTTGGACAGGCATATCCGCAGGGTGATGAAGATTTACAAGCAACGTCGGGATCTATTCTGTGCACTGCTGAAAGATCAACTGAGTGATTTCTTTGAATTTGAAATACCAAAAGGAGGCATGGCCGTTTGGGTAAAATTGCATTCAAAATACTCTTGGGATGATGTTGCTGAAATCGCTCGAAAGCAGAAGCTCGAAATAGGGCAATGGCAGCGCTACGACAGTGCCAACATAGGACACAATGCCATTCGGGTTGGTTTTGCTGCTCATAATGAATTTGAAATCGAAGAATTGGTGGGTAGATTAAAGAAAACGCTTGAGAAGATTAAAGACAGCGCTCTCAAGATTGAAGCAGTTGACTAAGATCAATTCATATTGAGAGTGGCTAATCAGCCACCTGATTGATAAATTCACAACTTGATTTTTTTTTTATTTAATAAACTCATTATTAAATTACTAACCGTATTTTGATCGGATTATTCTAACATTGATCTGAACCGACATTTCATTTGATAAAATCCTTGCATTAATGAGAATATATCTGCTTCGTTCCTTTGTCTTCTTATTCCAGCTTCTTTACGGTCTTTCCTTGGCTGGACAAGAGATCGATATAAAGGGTCTGGACAGTTTGATTATGTCGTGGGATGAGCCTGACAGTCCCGGAGGATACCTAGCCATTTTCAAGGGTGAGGAGACCATCTATTCCAGGGGATTCGGCTATGCCGATATTGAAACGCAACAGCAATTTACTACAGGCACGCTATTCCCAATCTCCTCCATGACGAAGCACATGACAGCCATATGTGTGTTGAAATTGGTCGAAGAAGGACGCTTGAAACTCGATGACGAATTGGTTGAGTATTTCCCCGAACTCGAATCATACGCTCATGGAGTGTTGATTAAAGATCTACTAAATCATACGAGTGGAATTGCGAGCTGGCCTTCTGCTGCTACCATGAGGGGATACCGCATTTATAAATTTGAAAAATCGCCGCTTGGGTGGCTTGTCGACCATGGCCATTTGGAATACGAACCGGGTCATTACTTTCGATACTCCAACACCTCTTTTAGGCTGGCAGGTGAACTTGTAAGTCGAGTGAGCGGACAGTCCCTTCCTGATTTTGCGGAAGCGGAACTCTTCTCTAAGCTCGGCATGTCCAATACTTTTTATCGACCCGATCCGAATAAGCCCATTGCCAACATGGCCTCTGGCTATGTCTACAACCACGATGGCGAATTTGAAAAGAGGAACAGCCAAGTCACTCACTTGGGCCCTGTGGGAGTTTACACGACGGTTGATGATTTCCAGAAATGGGATCAGGCTATGCAAAACGAGACCATTTTGACGGCTGAGCATCACAAACTTTTGCAAACCTCGTATGCATTGCGAAACGGCGCCGAAACCAGTTATGCCTATGGCCAAGTATTGGGCGAGTATGAGGGTATTAGAGAAGAAAGCCACGGCGGCCTCGATTATGACTGGGGCTATGAATCTTTTTATGCTAGATTTCCCGAATACAATCTCACTTACGTTTTTTTCAAAAACAATCCAGAGTTGGATCGCAAGGCATCTCTTCTCGCTATTTCTTCTATGATCTTCAAAAAAGAGATTGCGAGCAGGCCGTCCTCACAAAACAATGAAAAGACCGAGCATCGAGAAAGCATTTATCCCGAATCACTGATTAATAGCCCGTCCAAATACAAGAGATCGAAAAAGCTGGCGGCTTTCGTAGGAACATACTACAGCGAGACCATCGACGCCACTTACTTCCTATCGCTTGATGACAATAATAGCCTGATGCTGAATGCAGGCAATTTAGATGAGATGGAACTCTCGTGGATCGATAAAACTACGGCCAAGGCACCACTCTACCATATCAATAGCTTGCAGCTATCCGGTCGCACTCCGGTGTTGAAATTCCGTGTAGAAAACAAAGAAGCAACTGGATTTCTTCTAGACTCAGGCGGTGCCAACAATATTGAATTCAGTAGGATAGTGCCAGATTAAGGCAAAAAGTCAAAGGGTACAACCCGAGTTCGACCTATCCTGCATCGCGCCAAGACGAAGCTTTGTTCATTCGAAAACAGTAAATGAAACCCAAGTTTGTCTCACACGTATGTTACTTAACCCCTTAACTAGTAATCGTGTGCAGAATACCTCCTAGAGTAGAAGTACTCATCGACAACGGACATCCACCTTACTCCCTTTGCTGCGGTACGGACAAGCAACTCACTTTTGATCATGTATACCCTAAAAGCAAGGGTGGTCCTGATTGCAATAGCAACGGACAGATTCTTTGCCGCAGGTGCAATGGTACCAAAGGAAGTATGATTCTTTCCATTCCCGAATTGCACGAGTATATGTTTATTCGCAAAGAAGCCAAGGCTATACCGTGGTATGAGCCATATCGTTTGACGGCATAGGTATACTCGACCTTTCTATTTTCGCTTTGCTCTGAGCAGGAGCCTAAAAACTTGTGCGCTTTTATCTAATCTTAACAGAGACTGAATTGAGCCCGAGGGCTATTTGGTACCTTGCGATACCTTCCTATAAAAGAGGAAGGAGAACTCAATGGAACGAATCATACAGTTTAGAGATAAAGCCGCGAAACCGACCTTCATTCTCACCTTAGCTCTTCTCTTCTGCTTTGGCTCTTCGCCTGCATTGGCGCAGCAAAATGACTTTATAAAAGACTATTTGGAGCGGTTGGAAAACTCACGGGAGTATATGATTCTGGTGGCGGAAAAAATGCCGGAAGACGAGTTCTCCTTTAAGGCCACACCAGAGTCGATGAGCTTTGCCGAAAACTTGATGCACATAGCCTGGGCCATGGATTGGCACAGTCAAACTTTGCTTGGCGATCGCCCTGCAAGAGATTGGGAAACAGACACCACATTGAAAGTGGACCATAAATCCAAAAAGGAAATGATTGCGGCGGTTGACCATGCTTTCGATGAAACCATCAAACTCATCTCCGCATTTGATACGACCACCTTCAACGACAGGCTGAACTATCTGGGCTTGGATCGCACGAAAAGACAAATTTTCCTACTGCTCGCCGATCACATCACCCATCACAGAGGACAAATGCTTGTTTACCTGCGGCTCAATGGAATCAAGCCACCTAGGTATGTTTTGTATCAGTAGGCAGACATGACCACGGCATGAGCAGAGACCATGGTTGTGGACGCAAACCACAATTCAACGTCTATTTCAAGTAATGATAGAGATTGCCCGTGACGTGCGAAACTCTATCTTGCGCTACCGACCAAGGGATGTGGCGTGTAAGCCAGAAGAGATGCAAAAGCACTTTTAAACGGTGGAAGCGACCCTTTGCAGCAACGCAACCAAAAGACCCAAAATGAAAAAAATACTCAAGTACATTGGAGGTGCAGTATTGCTAATACTCGTACTTCTGGGAATCTTTATTGCGTTCAACTATACGCTATTAAAAAGGGGTGCCACCTACCCTGCTACCAATGAGATTTCGAATAGCGAATGGTATACACCTAAAGGGATCATCGAGGGCAACGATGCCACAAATTACGTATTGACAGATAGTTTGAGTATTGATCCATCCGTTTTGGAAGACATCAGCCATTACGCTGAAACCCGAAATAGTAACGCATTGCTGGTACTACACAAGGGCCAATTGCAATTGGAACACTACTGGAATGAAACGACCAAAGAATCTACGTCGAATTCCATGTCGATGGCAAAAACAATTACGGCCCTTCTAATTGGAATAGCCATAGACGAAGGTCATATGAAGAGTGAAACAGAACCCGCCTCTGCGTATCTTTCCGAGTGGGCAAATGATGAAAGAAAGAACATTACCATCGAAGACCTTTTGTTGATGCAATCGGGTTTGCTAAACGACGACAATACGGAGAATTTATTTTCAGATATCGTCAGCTTGTATATGGGTACGGAAGTAGAGAAAACCGCCCTCAACATACCCCTGGAAAAAGAGCCTGCCACCGTCTTTGAGTACAATAATGCCAATACACAACTATTAGGAATCATACTGGAACGGGCCACGGGACAATCTGTAGAAAGCTATGCTTCGTCAAAACTATGGAAACCCATAGGAGCGGCTAATGCGGGATGGTGGCTCGATCGCGAAGGAGGCATGCCCAGGACTTTTTGCTGCTACTTTGCCCAAGCAGAGGATTGGATGATCCTAGGGCAGTTATTCTTACAGAAGGGATCGTGGAACGGGCAACAAGTAGTCTCTGAAAGCTGGATCAATAAAATGCTGACCCAAAGTTCTTTAGAAAAAGATTATGGCTACCAAATCTGGTTGAATTACGAAGACGGCGGGGCCCGCGAGAAGGAACGAACCACGCCTTTTCTAGCCAAAAACGCCGCGATAGATGGAACACACCACCAGGTGGTATACATTGTACCTGAATTTGAGCTTGTGCTGGTGCGCATTGGCGAAAGGCCTGACGATTGGGACGAGTCGTATATGGTCAATAAAGTGGTCGGAGCTTTGATGGATCCCGATTGATTAAAAGGAACACGATCAACACATCCAAACAAAATGAGGCAGTAATATCTCAATTTCCCTTAAGGAATTGTGGTTAGCAAACTTTTCTTTACGCAGTATGCGCTATTTTCTATCTTGCATTGCCGATAAACCAAAATACCTAGCAATAGCATGTCGAATACTGTTAAAACAAAAAGTGGAGAAAATACCGAACCCAAGATTGTCAAAAGCGACCAAGGGAAAATGCTCAATGTTTTGGGCGACCATCAAAACATCAAATTGACTGGTGAAGACACCGACGGGCAATACACCTTGATAGAACAGTACAACGATCCGGGTATCGGAATTCCGCCCCACGTTCACGAAAATGAGGACGAAGTGTTTCAAGTCCTGGAAGGGGAAGTAGAGATGAGCATTGGCGATCAACTGACGACGCTCCATCCGGGCGATCTGATATTTTGCCCGAAAGGAGTGCCCCATTCTTGGAAAGTAGTGGGAAAAGAAAAGGCCCGAGCTATGCTAAGTATTTTTCCTGCCGGATTGGAAGGAATGTTTGGTGAATTGGCTGCGCTCCCTGCAGGACCACCCGATATGCAAAAGGTGAGTGAGATATGCGGGAAGTACAAGTTGAGGTTTGTTTAGCCGAAGTGGCGTAAATTTTGGAAGTCGGATGATCAGCGCTTAAAATAGACATATGAAAACCCTCTTTTTGCTTTCATTACTGTTCGGATCACTCCATGCCCAAGATGCCCAAACGGGGCCCGATGAATATCTCAACGTGGAGGCCGAATATATCTGCTTACGAATTGCAGAGAGTGAGATCCCGATAGAATCCTTAACAGCGAGGGGGGCAGGCACGTTGCGAGCAAAGCAAGGCCAAGGCTTGGAAGCGGCCAGTGCAGGGATGTACCATATGAAAAAACTCGAGGCAAAAGGCATTGAAGGCTTTGCCTACGACGGGTATGTCAATCTCTACCTCTCTCTACTCTGTCCCGATTACAATCGTCTATTTGCAGTCGAGAATGTGAAATACATAGACGATAAGCTGAAGCATAAACGCTTTGTAGAGCTGCATAACTTCATGCGCGACCTGATGCTGGCAGACAGCACCCAAGAGCTGCAGGATTATATCGCCCCGGCTTTTTGGGGCACCATAGAACCCCTACTCCATTCAGAACGAAGCAACTTACAAGAGTTGCGCTGGACAGGTTCCTTAGAGGTCATAGCCATTATGCGAGAAACGGGACATTTCCGGATACACCTGACCGACATTGATGATACCAATCATATTTTCGGGTTTGACGTCCAATACGGTGCTGACAGAGATTCAAAGATTACCGAGCTCACCCTAAACGAATACACGAAAGAACGCCCCATTCCAAAGGATACCGTTGAGACGGAAGAAGTAGTCCCTTTCGGGTATTAAGGCTGGATAACTCGCATGCCTGCAAAGCATCTGCCTTGGGAGGTTTGTCATCTAGCCGGTAGCAAACTTTCCATGCTTAACAGTACCCGCTTCTCTCCCAACGGCTATTTCTTATCTTGTGATGCCGACCAAAGGCTGAATTAGAAAGGGTTAGGTTTTTCTGTTTGGTTTTGGGAATATACAACGGTGGTACTGCCGAATTATAGAGCAGGGCAAAATCGAAAAAGCTGCTTGTGCTATTCGGGCTGAGGTAATTCCACAAGCGAAATAAGGCACACTAGTGCGTGCCACCCTATTTGCTGTGGTAAATTGAATAAACGAAGTGAAACCATTTTTTATCCTACTTCTGCTTTGCCCTGTAATCTTAATCGCTCAGCATTCCACTGCTGGCGATAAGACAAATCAAGATTCCATTCACATTAAACTGAATTTAATAAACGGATTCAGTGCATCTGTTAACATATCTACTCCCATAAGTGGCAGCTTTTTCGTTGGGAAATGGGCAAAACTGAAAACAGATAATAAGGGTAAACTAGACGTTACGCTATCACTGGACAGTGCAGGTTTCTGTCAAATTTGGCTCAATTATCTCCCTTGGATCGGTAGAAGCAATTGCATTCAATTCTTTGCACAGCCAGGCGATCAAATTGACATAACTCTCGAAAAAAACAGGGAGTTTGAATCGCTTATGTTCAAAGGGGACCATGTCGCTGAAAACGAACTATTAAGTGCGCTTAAAAGATATACTGTTGACTATTGGGGCGATTCCAAATTCCTACAATCTTTAATGCATGGCAAAGATGCAGTCGCCTTATTTGACACACTTCAAATAATGGAGAAGGAAGAACTAGAAATAATACTAGCGTATGAGAAGAAACATGCTTTGAAAAAACAGTTCTTGTCAATTCTGAGAGAGGACATCAGGTATTACCATGCCCAATTGTTTTTCATTGCCTGGAACGTAAATAACCTCACATTAGATGAAGAAACGGATATAAGTATCGTTCGTCAATGGAACGAGCAGCTGGAAAACGTTTTTACGAATACTGAAATCGACAATTCTACAGCTTTAGGCTCGTACCGGTACAATGAGTACAAGAACGCCACATGGCCTATGTATTTTGAAGATGCCTTGACCACAATTAGAAACTGTGATCCTGATAAAAAAGACAGCTTAGTTTATGAACTGGTCTCTACGTATTTTACCGGTAAGGTGAAAGAACAACATCTGGCATACACGATAAAGAGCAATGGAATAAAGAACAAATTTTCAGCTTCAGTGCAAGACCAATTTATCAGGTTTCGATCAGATTATCCGGACAGTCCATTTTTACCGGAGTTAGAAGTTGAATTTGCCGAGATAGTGAAGTTTCAAGATTTGAATACAAGTCTTCCATCAGTTTTTGAAAGCGAAGAATTTGCAGACTTGAATGAACTGACGAAAAAATATCCGAACAAACTATTGTATTTAGATATATGGGCTAGCTGGTGTGGTCCATGCAAAGAGGAATTTGAAAATCAAAGCTCTGAGCTCAACCAATTCTTTCAAGAATCGGGAATCCAAAGAATCTATATCTCCATTGATGACCCTACAAAAATCGAAGATTGTGCTAAGATCATTAGATTCTATTCTTTGGAGGGTGATCACTATATGGTAAACAAACAACTGCTGGAATCAATGCAAAGTGAACTAAATAATGGGAAAAGCTTCGCAATTCCGAGATATCTTGTGATCGACCCAAGTGGACAAATCTTGGAAAGAGACGCGTATAGACCCAGTTTTGAAAAATCACTGATCGATCAGCTCAAACAACATCTCAAATAGTGGATTAGTAACCTGCTTCTACAAGAAATAAAGCCAAAGTGAAAACAGAGTATCTTTATTCTATGCGGAGTGCCAAATTAAAAAATGAAAAGATTCCTCTCTATAGCGATTTTAACTTTGATGGTGCGGGTTGTATTTGCTCAAGATCAATCGACTTGGACTGAGATAGACACGCTTAAGCAGATTGTTGATAAGACATTGGTGGAATACAAGGCTTATTCTGACTCAAGTTTAAGCGAACACGCTCAAGCCTTTCTCCTTCCTATAGTGCAAGAGCGGCCGAAATACAGTATTCTTGGAAATGTATTCAAGACCGAAATACGGCTTGATAGTATCGTCTATCATGGAGACAGAACCTCTTACCTTGAAAATGGATACTACAAGACTGAAACGTTTGGACATGGAGACTTAATATCAACGAAATATTACGACTTTGAGGGCCAAAGAATATCGGAAGAAGAGTTTGATAAATTAAATAGCGTAATAGGTCCATGTGGAATAATTACAGGTCGCTATTTTTATCATGGGAAGAAAAAAAAGAAAAATTGAGAACAACATTTCCCAGACATAATGCCCTCCGGGACAATGCACATAGCCATGCTATTGCGATGCATAGAATAAAATTATGAGTGGAACGTTCTACAAAACTAAAGAGTCGGTTGAAGAATACATCAGATTAGCAAAGGGTGTTAATGGAGGGGAACTGATTAATAAGCTAAAGAATTTCCTACCATTAAATTCTTCCTTACTTGAAATCGGCACAGGCCCGGGAACTGACTGGAACATCCTCAACCTTGATTATGAAGTCGTAGGTTCTGATAATTCAGCCGAATTTCTATGTCATCTCGTTTCTGCTAATCCTAAAGGCAGATTCATTGAATTAGATGCTACCACACTGAGATTAGAAGAAAAGTTTGACGGTATTTATTCTAACAAGGTAATGCATCATTTGCACGATGACGAACTCAAGGATTCCATACAAAGACAGTTTGATGTTTTAAATACCAACGGAATCATCTGTCATTCTTTCTGGAAAGGAGAAGGTTCAGAAATTTTCAAAGGACTCTTCGTGAACTATCACACTAAGAAATCATTGAAGGATCTCTTTGAGAACAACTTTGAAATTCTTTTGATTGAAGAATATGCAGAATTTGAAGATGGAGACTCATTGGTACTGATTGGAAAGAAAAAAGCCGATAGCAACGGTTAGTTCATAAAAGGTCGATTTGGTATCTTAGGCCAATCGTGATCCCGACCTAAGTGAGGGTTAAAACCAAAAACAGAACCATGCTAACCGACATCAACCCAAAACTACCTATGCGCGATAAGTCTGCTACCAGACATTTCTACATCAGCCAATTGGGTTTTAAAGAAATAGGCGACTATGAAGGGTATTTAATGGTTCGAAAGGATCATGTGGAAATCCACTTCTTTGAATTTAAAGAGCTAGACCCCAAGGAGAATTATGGTCAAGTCTATGTTAGAACCGACAACATTGACGGCGTTTATCAATCGATGCTGGATAGTAAAACTAAAATTCATCCGAACGGCGCATTGCAAATCAAACCATGGGGACAAAAAGAATTTGCCTTGCTTGACCCTGACAATAACCTATTGACATTTGGACAAAGTATTTAGGACCTCAACAGAAGAACCGCTAAAGACGGCTACCCCCCATTCTCTTCGGTATGCTTTCTGTCGCCTAAGTCTACGTCTATATAATCACTCCGTCATCATATGAAATATACCATACTCTTTTTGGCCACGGGCCTGTTGTACGCTTGTCAGAACCACAATCCATACGAGTGCAGCATAGATGATCAAATCCTCTTGGTCAATGACAGTCTATTGGCTCGAGAAGGCTTTAAGGAAAGTTACGAGAACTACCTGTATGCGGTTGATGAACCTGACATGAATCGGTGCAGCACAAAAACATATCGCCTGATGAATTCCTTCAGTTGGGAGAAAAAAATATGGTCTTACCGTTTTGAAAAGCAATCGGAAGGCGGATTACTTACCCTCAAAAAAACTTACACCAAAGCGTACAAAGAGTCTGAAGGGGTGAACGACACAACACTAATCAGAACGTTAACTTCTGACGAATGGAGTACTATAGAAAAGGCTTTCGATTCAAGTTGCTTTTGGACCATGCCCGTAAAAATAGACCGCAAAGGACTTGACGGCGGGCACTATTGGCTGGAGGCTTTTGACCCTTTGGCCCATAACCCCGTCAAAAGAGATTACTTCATAGCCGTAAGGTGGAGTCCTGAAAGAGGAACGGCATTTCGCCATATTTGTGAAACAATTTTAGAAGTTGCAGAAGCAGAATAACACCACAGCCCTTTCTGCGAGCTCCTGCTTTTTGACCATTACATGATGACTGCAAAAGACCCTATGCTCAACAGATTTGCCCTCTGCCCTATTTCAAGAGATACCTATGGAGTTCCACTATCTGCTGCGAAGTGTACAATACCATTGCAATGACGTTCATCTATTTGGACTTCGTCTCAACGAGCGAATGCTCCTTGGCAAAAGTGAGTAAATGCGCGGTAGTGTGTTTTATTCTATTATTGGAACCAAAATAAAAAGAATGCTGAACCGACTCTTTAGAAGAAAACCGAAAGGAATTGATTGGACTCAAATCGACTTGGAATTGACCGATTCAGAAAAAAGACAAATTGAACTATTCTCTGCAAAGTCAGCTGACATGAGAATAAAAGACGTTATGATATTGGGCGACACAGGAGACCGAAAAGTTTTTAAGTTGCTTCAGTTTTCCATTCTCTACGATCAAGACAAAAACGTAAATTTCGCTGCACTGAAGAGAATACATCACTTCAAAAAGCATCCCGATTTGACTCCGATGCTGACTGATATGAAAAAACAAGAAAAATGGAATCAGTATGAGCCATACTTTTCAATGGCTTTAAGCCGAGTGGGACTTATAACAATCGAAGAATTTGAACAGAAAATAAACAATGGCTAAAAAGAAAGCCTTTGCTATACATTTCATAGCTTAAACCAACACCCCCACCCCACAGCGCTCCACTTCATTGGTCATCGAGCCGGGGATGCCCAATCCTTTTTTTTAAACTCCCCTTCCACTCCCAACGGCTATTTCTTATCTTGTGGTGCCGACC